>CADBPU010000001.1 GCA_902796635.1 uncultured Eubacteriales bacterium
GGTGCAGATGAGGAGATTTGAACTCCTAGGAGATTGCTCTCACAAGTACCTGAAACTTGCGCGTCTGCCAATTCCGCCACATCTGCATAAATATATTATACAACAAAAATCCTTTTTTGCAAAATCAAATATTTATTTGAAATACATATTTATAAATTTATCTTAATTCAAAGCAAAAAAAGAGATGCATTTCTGCATCTATATTATATTAATCATTTGGATTGTAAAGCCCATAAATTTTGTCTTCGGTTTCTGCAATCAAAATTGTTCCACTTTTTGTGTTGTCAACGGGGTTTCCATTTTTGTCTGTTGTTTGGTCGTAGAAACTAAATGCAAGATTGAGTTTATCACTCAACTGATGTTTAGATTTTTGAACCAAGATTTTTACACCACTTCTCATAACAATCAAAAGTTGTCCTTCTTTTTGATAGTTTAATTCAATACTTGTTATTTTTGCCTTGACATCTGCATAAGAAATTTTCCACTCTCTAAAACTATCAAATAAAACTTTGAAGTAATCATCTTCTAGTGTAAAAAAATCTCCTGCTTCAACACTCTGTTCAGCCAGTCCACTATTAAAAACTTGTATTGCATTTGAATTTGTGTTTTGATAAACGTCCAAGATTTTTAGAACTTTCATCTCTTCATCTACAACAGCATATTTGTTGTTTGACAGTTTTATCACATAACACTCATTTCTTTCAACAGCATTTATTATCAACTTGTTTGGAAATATTGTTTCCAAATTTACCACTTTCAAATATGGGTTATTCTTTTCCAAATTGCTTGTATATGTTCTCTTCGAAAGCAAAAACATATTTTCACCATATCTAAATTGTCCGCTTTCAATCATTGCTTCTTCTGTGTTTGTCAAAACATTTGTTGATGACATAAACCTAACTTCAACTTTTCTCAATGAAAAAATCGTGCTTGACAAAACCACAAACACGGCAAGAAAGACAAATATAATCAAAAATATTGCTAATCTTTTGTTTTTCAACTTATTCTCTCAATTTCAGCACCCAAAAGCGACAAATCTCTTTCTATATGGTCATAACCCCTATCAATAAAATGAATATTATCAATAGTTGTGTAGCCATCAGCGTTTAGTCCTGCAAGCACAAGCCCTGCACCTGCCCGAAGGTCTGTTGCAGAAACATCTGCACCACTCAATCTTTCCACGCCAACAACTTTTGCCATATTACAAAAGACATCAATTTTAGCACCCATCTTCACAAGTTCTGGAACTTGCTTAAATCTGCCATCAAAAAGTTTTTCTTGAATTACGCAACTTCCTTTTGAAACTGCCATAAGTGTCAAAAATGCACTTTGCATATCGGTTGGAAATTTTGGAAATACTCCCGTTGTGATGCTTTTTAATGATTTGCAACGCTTTTCTGCTGACAATAATATTCTATCATTTTTTGCAATAATATTGCAACCACAAAATGCAAGTTTTTTCAAAACATAACCCAAATGTTTTGGATTAATATTACAAATTTCAACATTGCCACCTGTTATTGCAGTTGCCACCAAATATGTGCCAGCAACAATTCTGTCGCCTATCGCTTGATATGTTGTACTGTGTAGTTTTTCAACGCCATAAATTGTAATAGTGTTTGTTCCTGCGCCACACACGTTTGCGCCCATGCTATTCAAAAAGTTTGCAAGATCAACAACTTCTGGCTCTTTGGCACAATTATGTAAAATCGTATTACCTTTAAGCAGAATACTTGCAAGCATTAAATTTTCTGTTGCGCCCACACTTTGTTTTTCAAAAGTAAAAGTTGATGCTTTCATATCCTTGCCATCACAAAACAAATATCCATGCTCTTCTATAATTTTAGCACCCAACGCACGCAAACCTTTTATATGTAAATCAATAGGCCTACTGCCTATCATGCAACCACCTGGCTGACCTATTTTACAAGTCTTGAATTTAGACAGAATAGCGCCCAAAAAAATAATACTTGCCCTGATATCTTTACCAAGTTCATATGATACAACTGTTTTGTCTATAATCTTTGCATTTATTGATATAGTGTTTCCAAATCTAACAACACCAGCACCCAATGACCTTAAAATTGCGCACATTTTGTCTATATCACTAAAATTTGGAATATTAAGAAGTGTCACTTCTCCATCACACAAAACACTGCCAGCCAATATTGGAAGCAAAGCATTTTTGCTTGAACAAATATCAATAGAACCAAAAAGTTTGTGCCCACTGTGGACCTTTAATTTTTCCATATATAATTTTATTCAAATAAAATTTTTGATGTTAAAAAAGGAAGATAAACAAATATCTTTCCTATTATATTACAAATAATTATCTTTTTTAATAAATATTTTATATAAATTCAATTTCGCTTTGCAACGCAAAGTGGTCTGATATCTTTGTGGCATCTTTAATGTCGTTTAATACCTTATAACTTTTGACTTTCATATCTTTAACAAAAATGTAGTCAATATATCTTTTGCCTTCCAACAAGATTTCTGGTTGTCCCCACAAATGAAAAGTGATTTCATTATCATTGTTTATATTTACATAAGTCAATTCTTTTTTACAAATTTCAACTGGTTCGGTATCACGAGAAGCATTAAAATCCCCCGTCAAAATTGTTGGTAAACCCATTTCTTTGATTTTTGAAATAATTAGCTTTATGCCGTTTATTCTAGCATCTTCACTCTTATGGTCCAAATGAGTATTAAAAATTGCAAATTTTTTATTAGATTTCTTATCTTCCAAAATCAAATACGTGCAAATTCTTGGCCAACGGCTATTCCAACTTGTTGATGCTGGGATTTGTGGAGTTTCACTAAGCCAAAATGTTTCACTTCTTAATAAATTAAACTTACTCTTATTATAAAAAACAGGACAACCTTCACCATTTGTTGCATTATCATCTCTTGATTGATAAACTGCATTATACTTACAGCCAAGTTTTTTCATGAAATAATCTTGTTGATGTGGCATGACTTCTTGCATGCCAATAATATCTGCATCAAACTTATCAATTTGTTCTGCCAACTCTTTTTTTCTTTTTTCCCATTGAAATTCTGGCTTTATATCTGCAATTGTGTCATCACACTTTATGTTATAACTAATTATTTTCATACTTTTTCCAAACACTTGTATTATATCATAAAAATTTTTTATTATAAACTTTTTAATAATATTTTACTAAATAAAAAACAGAGCCAAAACTCTGTTTTTATAAACTTATCACATTTCCATATTTTCTTCTTCCAATTTGATATATGGGTTTGTTATTTTGTATATTCCGCTTAATTCATATTTTCCATGAAATACTTTTGGCAACTTGTCAAACACTTCAACACCTGGATTTTTTCCCAATTTACTATACCACTTTCCATCTTTGGCTTGAATCATAAAGTGCAAATCACTTCCTGAGAAAATATCGTTCATAATATAGTAAGCTATTTTCCATTGATTTTTTTTGATTGATTCTTTGAGTAAACTTTGCTCAATTTTTAATCCAACTTGTTCAATCCTTTTTTTCGCTTCCTTGAAATAATTTTGTATTCCAATAACTTCAAATTTTCTAAAAAAGTCCTTCAAATCTTGTAAATAACAATTTAATTCATCTAAATCATTATTGGACAAATTAAAACAAGAATGACCAAAACAATTAACGGCTTCTGCATGCAATTCACTATATCTTTCTTTTTCTCTTGCAGGCAAATAGCCTTTTTTGTATATCATGTTAAGTTTTTTAATTATTGCTTCTCTTTTTGCATTATTTTTCATACAAAAATTATACCACAAATTCACAAAGCGTCAATACAGTAATATACAAATTCATTTTTTTGCATACTCAAGAATTTTTTTTCTAACCAAATAAACTTTTTCTTCATCATAAACATATTCTTGTCTTGGCTTTACAAAATTCTTGGAACCCCTTTCTTCAAACGAATATCTTGGAATAAGTTGAACATGATAGTGATTCATAGGACCATCTGACATTGTGCAGAGATAAACTCTTTCACATCCATAAACTTCACATAAAATTTTCATAAATTGTTTTGCAAAACAAATAATTTTTTTATTTAATCTATCTGTGCATTCTGCCATATCATGAAAATGCTTTTTTGTTGCAATCATCATATGCCCAACTGCTCTTGGATTACCCACAAAAAGACATTCAATATCTTTGTCTTGATATATTTCAAGATTGGTTGAATCTCCATAAACATGACCATTTGTCGCCTTATCAAAACATGTTGGACAAATTCCCGCATCTACAAGTTCCCGTGGCGAACAGTTATAATATTTTTTAATTATATCTTTTGAATATTTCATATAATTCCTTTATTATTCATATATTTTTGAAATAATAACAAAATTTTGTATTAATAATTATTTAATTTTGAGCAGATACTCACATTTCCATATCTTCTTCTTTTAACTTAACATATGGATTGGTTATTTTGTAAATTCCCATCAATGAATAATTATCGTTATATGTTTCTGGAAGTTTGTCAAAAACTTGTATTGTTTTTGTTGAACCAAGTTTGCTTGTCCATTTTCCATTTTTGCCCTGAATCATAAAATGAACATCATTTCCTATAAATTCATCATGCATTAAGTAATAAGCAATTTTCCATTGATTTTTTTGAATTTGTTCACTTAATGAACTTCTTTCAATCTTCAAACCCACTTTATTGATTCTTTCTGCTGCTTCATTGAAATAATTTCGAATACCACGACTACCAAAATTACGGAAAAAAAGTTTTAATTCATCTAAATATGGCTCTAACTTTTTCAAATCATTGTTTGATAAATTAAAACAGGCATGACCAAAACAATTGACAGCATTGGCATGCAATTCACTATATCTACTTTTTTCTCTTGCAGGAAGATAACCCTTTTTGTATATCATGTTAAGTTTTTTTATCAACGCTTGAGTTTTTCTTGTGTTTTCCATATAAAAATTATACCACAAATACAATAACTGTCAATAATTGATTAGAATATTTATAAAAGCAGAGCTATTTTGCCCTGCTTTGTTTTGGAATTTAATCAACTACTTTTTATAACATTTTGCTTT
This sequence comes from uncultured Eubacteriales bacterium, assembly GCA_902796635.1. Classification (GTDB taxonomy): domain Bacteria; phylum Bacillota; class Clostridia; order Christensenellales; family UBA1242; genus UBA9845. The sequence goes on from CADBPU010000001.1 coordinate 5,073, forward strand.
GATTGTTTTGAAATATTCAAAAGTATCCCAATTGCACTCATAAACACAACCAAACTTGTGCTACCTGCACTGATAAATGGAAGTGGCACACCCGTTGGTGGAATGGAGCCAGACACAACTGCAATGTTGATGAGTACTTGACTTGCAATAACTGTTGTTATTCCACCAGCAAGCAAAGCACCAAATCTATCCTTTGCATGTTTTGCAATCAAAATACCACTGATTATTATCACCAAATATAAAAGCATTGTTATGGTTGCGCCCAAAAGTCCAAGTTCTTCACATATTATTGAAAAAATAAAGTCGCTTTCACTAAATGGCAAAAACATATACTTTTGACGAGAATTAAACAGTCCAACACCAAACAAACCACCTTCGCCAATACTATAAAGCGACTGCAAAAGTTGATAGCCTTCACCCTTTGGATTTTCCCATGGATTGATAAACGCCATAAGTCTTTTTAATCTATATGGCTCTGCAATTATTAGTGCTGGCACAAGTCCTGCAATAGGTAAACTCATATATGCAAAGTGCTTCAAACTTGCACCACCAATAAATAGCATGACAAGCATAGTGATGCCAACACACATTGTTATACTCATGTTTGGTTCAAGCATAATCAAAACACACATCATACCACCAACAGCAAGCACAGGCAATATTCCCCTAAAAGCTTTGATAACATCAAAATTTTTTGCAAGATATCCAGCAACAAAAATAACAAAACCAAATTTTGCAATTTCACTTGGCTGAATTGTGAAACCGGGAAGTCGAATCCACCTTGTTGCGCCATTACTTGTTGAGCCAAGACCGGGAATAAAAACAACAGCAAGCAAAACAAAACTTGCAAGCAAAATCCAGTTTTTCCACTTTTGCAATTTATGGTAGTCCAAAAAGTAAAAAAATATCATTGCACCAATTCCAAGAACAGCACCAATAATTTGTTTTGTCATATAAAAATATTTGTTGTTATAATGAATTTCTGCATTATAACTTGATGCACTAAAAACCATGACAACACCAAAAATAACAAGCAAAAGTGTTGCAACAACAATAGGAATATTAACATACTCTATCTTTAATTTTTTTGTTTTTTTGCTCAAAATAAAAAATTTTCCTTTATTTTTTATGTTTTTTATGGGTTTTCACATCTTTTTTTATATTTTATTCTTCTTGGCTGTATATTGATTGAACAATTTTTTCAAATGTTTCTCCACGTTCTTCGTAGCACTTAAAAAAATCAAAACTTGCACATGCGGGAGAAAGCAAAACTACGTCTCCGTCAGTTGCCAAATTGTTTGCAAGCATTACTGCATCATTAAAAGATGTAGTTTCCTTAAAAGTTTTAATGCCATACTTTTTTAGAGATTTTATTATCTTTTTTGATGTCGCACCACAAACAACAATATATTTTAGATTTTTGCTTTTACTCAATCTCTTTGCAAGCAAGTCAAAAGAAGTATTTTTATCACTTCCACCCAAAATCAAAATGATTGTTTTTTTATCAAAAGATTTTATGGCAGTTATTGTGCTATCAGGGCTTGTGCTTTTGCTATCATTGACAAAGTCAACACCGTTGACATTTTTGACAAACTGCAACCTGTGTTTGATTGGTTCAAAACTATCTATTGCTTTTTGAATATTTTGATTTTTAATTTTCAAAATTTGACAAACCGCAACAGCAATCAAAATGTTTTGAATATTGTGTTTTCCTAAAAGTTTTATATTGTATAAATTTACAATTTTTTTAATTTTTTTATGTTTTTTATAGTAAACTTCATGATTTTTTACAAAAAAACCATCAATTTTATTAAATAAACTTACAAAAACAATTTTTGACTTTACTTGGTGTTTATTTATTTCTCTTAAATTTTTATCGTCATAATTTAGTATTAACCAATCACTTTTTGTCATGTTTTTGAATATATTAAATTTTGCGCTTACATAATTTTCAAATGATAAATGTCTATCCAAATGATTTGGAGTTATGTTTGTTATTGCTGCAATATGTGGCTTTATTTTTTGCAAACTTTCAAGTTGAAAACTACTCATCTCAACCACATAGTTTGAATTGAAAGGCAACAAATTTTCAGTCAATGGTTCGCCAATATTTCCACAAAGCATAGAAAGCTTGTTTGAATTTTTCAAAATATGATGCACCAAACTGCAAGTTGTTGTTTTTCCATTTGTTCCAGTTATGCCAATCAAATTTCCTTTTGCAAACATACAACCAAGTTCTAATTCACTTATTACTTCGACTCCAAAAAGTTTTGCAAGTTTTATGCGTTCATCATAAATAGAAACGCCCGGTGAAATTATGATGTAGTCCATAACCTTTATAATTTCTTCACTAATATTTGTAATTATGTTTGCATCTCTATATTGAATTTCTTTTAATTTTTCAACATCTTTGTCATAGATATAGCAAAAAGCATCAAGTTTGTTTAATAGTTGCAAACTACTCTGCCCGCTTTTACCCATGCCCATAATCAATACATTTTTATTTTTGAACTTGTTTTTCATATAACCCTTTAACTTATGACTCAAAAGCAATACAAAGTGGTTTTAATAATTTAGCATTATTGTAGTAAAAATTCCTGCTATTGATATCATTAAAGTTATAATTATATATATGACAACAATTTTTGTTTCATGAATGCCTTTTTTCTCCAAGTGGTGATGAAATGGTGCCATTAAAAATACTCTTTTTTTTGTTCGCTTATAATGTAAAACTTGAATAATCACCGAAAGCACACTAACCACGAACATAACACCCAAAATTGGTATAAGCAAAACTTGTTTGGTCGTGATGCAAATGGCAGAGATAAGCCCACCAAGGGCAAGAGAACCAGTATCTCCCATAAAGATGCTTGCAGGATGACAGTTCGCAAGAAGATAAGCAAGAAGTGAGCCAATCACTGCACCACCCAAAATCAAAATATTGTTATATTCTGCAACAAGTGCACCGTCAAAAATTGGCAATGATTTTAGCAATACAAATTCAATTCCAACAAACCCAACAAAGAAAGAAAAACTAACCCCGCCTGCAAGTCCATCCAAACCATCTGTCAAATTAACCGCGTTTGTTGTTGCCAAAAATATAAAAATACAAAATGGAATATAAAACCAGCCAAGGTCAATCAAATTGCTTGAAAATGGCAAATATATTTGACTGCCAATATTGGAATTGTAATAAGCAAAAAACGCAATAATCACACTTATAGCAACTTGTCCAATAATTTTTTGATATGGCTTAAGTCCCAGATTTCTTTTAAGTTTTATTTTCAAAAAATCATCCAAAAAACCAATTAATGCAAAAGCAAAAAAACAAACCAAACAAACAAGTGCCATTTGATTGCTTCCACCTTGAACGCAAAAATAAGCCACAAGTGTTCCTATCAAAAATATTGCCCCGCCCATGGTTGGCGTGCCAACTTTTTTTGCGTGCATATCAACATATTCATATATTGTTTGATTGGCTTTGAGTTTTTTCATAAACCTAATGATTAGTGGCGAAGTCAAGACACTAACAACAAAGCCAATCAAAATACTTAAAAAAATTTTATTCATAATACAAACTAATATATGTTGTGCATCATAAATAAAATTATTTTTGACAAAATTTTTAATATATTAAAATCACTTATTGTGCTTATTATCATCTAACAATTTTTTTGCAACATCATAATCACAATATGGTATATGCCTATCGCCAATAATTTGGTATTTTTCAACACCCTTCCCAACAATCAAAATATTAATATTTTTTTGATTTTTTGCAATTTTTATTGCTTTTTTTATTGCTTTTTCACGATTTTCAACTAAAAAACACCTACACTCGCAATTTTGAGATTTAACACCTTGCTCTATCTCAAACATAATTCTTTTTGGATTTTCGCTGGCCGGATTGTCAGTTGTAAGGATTGCACAATCACAAAATTTTGCAACTGATTGCCCCATCAAATAACGTTCTTCTGTATCTCTTTCTCCTGGGCAACCAAATACAATGATGTTTTTGTTTTTTGAAATTTGTTTGACTGTCAATAATAAATTTTTTAAGCTGTCAAGCGTATGTGCATAATCTATAATTACATTAAAATCTTTACTGGAATATATCAAGTCAAATCTACCATCAATATTTTTTATATACTTAATTTTTGAAATAATTTTTTGAATATCAAAGCCAAGTCCACTCAATACTGCAACACTCAAAACCAAATCTTGAAGGTTAAATTTACCTGTTAGTTTTGATGTGATTTTGCAAATATCGTTATTATTATTTATATAAAATTGTGTTTTACCTAAATTGCATTTCATATCAAAAAATTGAAAATTCGCATTATTTTGTCCAAAAGTTATGCAATTTTGATTATTTTTTGCTATTTTTTTTCCTATTTTATCATCATTATTCAAAATTACTATATTATCATTATCAAAAAAACTTATTTTGGTTTGCTCATATTTTGATTGTGTTTTGAAAAAATCTAAATGGTCAGTTTTTACATTGGTCAATGCCTTGGCAGAAAAATTTATTCCATAAATCTTATCAAAAAAAATTGCATGAGCAGATACTTCCATAACACAATACTCAATTTTTGCTTTTACCATTTTTGCAAAGATCTCAAATAACTCAATACTATCTGGTGTGGTCATAGTTGATTCAAATTTTTTGTTATTAATAAAAATTCCACTAGTACCAATCACACCAACCTTTTTTCCAAGCAATTTTAGGAGTTTTGCAATAATATAACTGCAACTAGTTTTGCCATTTGTTCCTGTTATGCCAACAACTTTCAATTTTTGTTGGGGATTACCATAAAAATTTGCTGACATAATTGCCATTGCTTTTCTAACATCTTCTACAAAAATATAGGTAATATTCTGTTTTTTTATTTCATTTTGCGACTTAATTTTAATCTCTTTTTTGTGCTTAAAAAAGTCATAATACTTTTTATCTAAAACAACATTATTTGCACCATTATTTATTGCTTCATTAATATATATTATTCCATTGGTTTTTGTACCATCAATACAAAAAAATAATGATTTTTTACTGCATTCTGCACTATTTTGCACTATATTTTTTATATTTTTATTGATTTTACCTAAAATTTTATAATTTTTTATACCATTCAAGATAAGCTGTAAATTCATATAAATTATATATGAATTATCTAAAATATATGATATATTTCACATTAAAAAAGTTTGCAAATGCAAACTTTAAGTTGTCAAAACTACAATTCCATTTTTGTATAACATTTCTGTTGGTGCTGGATATTGTGCCAATACTTTACCACCTTCACCTTCAAGTTCATATTGCAGTCCCAAATTTTTAATTATTCCAACTGCTTGACTCAAACTCTTTCCAACCAAATTTGGCATTTGGATATTTTTTTCCATGAGTTTTAAGTCTCTATCCAAATCTTCCGTTGGTTGAATATTTTTATACTTAATTATTCCTTCAAAAACTGTTTTTGCATATGGTGTTGCAACAATAGAGCCATAATAATGCCCACTTGTTGGTCTATCAACCACAACCAAAATTACATATTCTGGCTTATCTGCCGGAAAAGTTCCAACAAAAGATGCAATATGCTCTCCCGTCTTGCCTGTTGTGCTCATAAGTTCTGTTGTTCCCGTCTTTCCACCCACACGATAACCCGGAATAAAACTTTCAATAGCATTTGCTTTTTTGATGACTTGCTCAATCATATATCTCATTTTGTTGCTAGTATCTTCACTCACAGTGCGTCTAACAGCAACAGAAGAAAACTCTTTTTTATAATTTCCCGAATTACTTGAAATTTCCTTTACAAAATATGGTTGATACAAAATGCCACCGTTAACAACACTTGAAATTGCCCTGATTTGTTGCAAAGGAGTAACAGCTATTGCTTGCCCAAAGCCCATGCGTGCCAAATCTACTTTTTTGACTAGGTCTTTATCCATCAATATTCCACCACTTTCACCAGCAAAATCAACATTAGTAGACGTACCAAAACCAAACTTTTCAAAATATTCATACATCTTATCTAATCCAAGACGCAAAGCCAAATCAATAAACACGCTGTTGCAAGAGTTGTTTAATCCGTCCACCATTGATTGACTGCCATGACCTATATGCTTCCAACACTTAATTTTTTGTCCATCAACAATTCTGTATCCGGGGTCATAGAACCTATCTTCTAGCGTTGTCTTTTTTTCTTCAAGTGCAGCTGCTGTTGTTAAAATTTTGAAAGTACTACCCGGCTCATAAACATCAACAATACTCAAATTTTTACTCTCTGCAAGCAGTGTTGCAACATCATTTCTTGGTGGCGAGTTCAAATCAAAACTTGGCTTTGATGTCATGGCAAGTATCTCGCCGGTGTTTGGGTCCATAACAATGATTTGTGCAGATGTGGGCTTTTGCTCTTGCATAATTCTCACCGCTGCTTGCTCGCAAAGTAGTTGAATTTGATAGTCAATGGTCAGTATCAAATTATTACCAGCGACACTTGGTATATAACTATCAAGTGTATTGTATAGTTCCGTGCCCCTTATATCACTTTGTATTTTACTATATCCATCAATGCCTTGCAAAAATTTATCATAGTAAAGTTCAAGTCCACTTTGACCAATATTATCAATCGTAGTATATCCTAAAACTTGCGTCAAAAAGTCGCCATACGGGTAGTATCTTTTTGTATTTTCACTGTAATAAATACCACTCAATTTGCTATTTTTTAATTCTTTTGCAACAGAACTTTCAACCTGCATTTTTATTAAACTTTCACTGACCTTTGCATTTGAGACTTTGCTCAATACGGCGTCATAATTCAACCCTAATTTTGATGCTAGAAGTTTTGCAACGCTTTCTTCATCTTCAACGTTGCTATGCCTAACAAAAATGTCATACGTCGTATAACTCACAGCAAGAGCAATGCCATTTCTGTCATATATTACACCACGTTCGGCATTAATTGGCAAATCTCTTGTCCATTGTTCTTCTGCTTTTTCTTGCAAAAATTTGGCTTCTACAACCTGCAAATAAAAAAGTCGTCCAAAAAGAAAAATAAAAAGAGAGATTAATAGTAATATCATCACTAATAATCTCTTTTGCATTGAAAATGTTGTAAAAATAGTTTTTTTCAAGTATCATCCTCCAAACAAACGTCTAAAGAAATCACAAATTCTGTCAAAAAAATTTGTTTGGCTTTGGTACTCCACTATTTCATTTTTTTCATTTAGTTCTATTGTCACTTTGTTCTCTTCTGCAACTTCACTTAAACCCAATTCGTTTGCTTTATCCAAAACATTGTCTTCATCTGTCAACTCGTCAATATTTTTAACAACTTGTTTGATATCATTGTTTATGTTGCTTATGCTTGTTGTTGTTTGATTGATTTGATTGTTTAAGTTGGAAATATTTACCGCATTATAGATGGCAAGTCCACCAAGCATTGCAAAAATTATAATTATTGAAACAAGCCATGCTCTTGCTTTTGGTTTTAATTCAAATTTTTGTTTTTCTTGCTTTCTTTCAACAACAAAGGTTTCCTTTTCTGGCGTATATGTACTTTGCTCTGTTACAAACTTTTCAAAATCTTTGTTTTGCTTTTGTTTTTCCTGCTTTTTAGGCACATACGTCTTTACTACATCGTATTTTTTGTATACTTTGTTAAGGTTGTTGTAATTGTAATTTACAAATGCTTCTGTTTCTTTTTTTATGGTCTTGTTTTCGTCTTCTTTTGCAATTTCCTGTGGCATAAATAAATTTGTGTCATCAGTTTCACTTTCGTAATTGTCAGTTGATTGCGTATCATCTTCCAAAATTTCTTCTTCTGGCTCTGCAATCATAATATCGCTTTCAATATCATTCATAATATATTCAACAACCTCCTTTATTATTCTATTTTTTTCTTTTGTTATA
>CADBPU010000002.1 GCA_902796635.1 uncultured Eubacteriales bacterium
AATAGTTATTGCAGTTATCGGTATATTGAGTGCAATACTTATTCCAACATTTGCAGGTTTGACAAAAAATGCTCAAGAAAAAGCATTGCAAGAAGGTTTGCGTAATTCTTATGTTGCTTATTCAGTTGATTATGCTGACCAAGAAGGTTATGTTTCAGAAGAAAATGCTTATCTTTCAGCAAGCGAATCAGCATCTGAATCAATGAAAGTTTATAAATTGGATGCAAATGGTGTTTGGCAAGAAGTTAACGTAAGTGATAGTGAAGGCGAAGGATATGTTAATCCAGCAAATCTTTTAAGAGCACAACACGAAGTAGAAGGCGTTGACACAGATGTTGAAGCATACAATGGCTACTATTTATATGTACTTGCTGCTTAATCAAAATAAATATGTAAAATAAACCTGAGAAATAACTTGGGTTTATTTTCAATAAGGGGAAAATTATGAAAAAAGAAAGAAAACAATATGGAGTATTAAGACCAAAATCATTAGATTTTATGCTTGCAATCATGTTCGCAATCGTAAGTGTCAGTGCTTTATGGATTGGTATTTGGGTTGCTGGAAGTGGTAGTCAATCACTTGCAAGTGAAGCCTTAGGTTATACTGCAAGAGCTTTTGCTGGCAATTTTGTTGGCGCTTATAGTTGGCTTGTTGTGGTTGAAAGTGTGCTTTTGTATGGAGCAATTATTGGTTGTTGCGTTCTTGCAGTGTTTGAAATGGCAAGAAAAAAATTCAAAGCATTGGCTGGTTTAGTAGCACTTGTTTTGTTTGCTGTTTCTCTTGCTTTACAACTTTCACTTGTAGTAGTTTACTTATTTAGTGAAGTTTCTGGCTTACTCTCTGTGTTCTTGATGGTATTTATGGTTTGTGAACTATATATTGCATATCTTACAGCAAAATTATCATATTGTATGGTTGTTAAACAATCAGCAGAGTATGGAAAATACAAAGAAGAGTTTGGCGCATCAAAACCACAGCAAGTTGCTGAACCAGAACCAAAAGAAGAAAAGAAGGAAGAAGCCAAAGAAAAAGTCGTAGAAGAAAAAGAAAAAGCAGTGGAAGAGCCACAACCAGAAGATGAGATGGATTTTGTCTTTACAAATTCAAATGATTACAAAGAATATATGTATCATGACAATGTTGTAAAATATATGAAAGATGAAAAACCAGCTCAAAAAGAACAAAAACCAGCAAAGAAAGTTGAAGAAAAAGAAGATAGTAAATTTGCTGGCAAAGGAAATAATTATACTTTTGAGCAAAAACTTAAATTAGCAAAACCATATGTAAGAAATTATTTCAAAGAATTGACAACATATTTTGTATCTTTGGGCTTTACACCTGCATTGACAAAACAAGGTGAAACATTCTCATACAAAAACAACAAATGTGCTTCAATCACTACTGCTGGAAAAAATGGTTTGAAATTATACTACAAATTAGATGTTAAAGATTATGAAAATTCTACAATTCCTGTAAAATTTGTTGGAGATGTTAGAAAATATGAAAAAACGCCTTTATTGTTCGTTGCAAAAAGCGATTTAGCAATAAAGAGAGCAAAAAAACTTATGGATGATGTAAAATCCAAATTAAATTAATATGAAAAACAAAAATAAAGGTTTTACTATTGTTGAAATAATCGTTTCTTTATCAATCATTGTTATTGTTTTGGCGCTGTGTAGCACACTTATTATGATGGTTTCAAATATTGCAAAAAAACAAGAATATGAATATTTGTGCCAAACAGAATATCAAGATGCAAGTTCGCTTGTTGAAGAATTCAAAAATGCGTACTCAACATATCAATACACTTTGTATGAAGTGACTTCAAATTCAATAACAATGAAAGATAGTGAAAATGATTATCAAATAAATTATGATGAAAATACAAAAAAATTGTCGGCGCAAATCTACAATTATCAAACAGAGCAAGTTGAAAATAAAGAAATAACTTTTAAGTATTTAATAAATATTTCTTTTGTTGCACAAGATAACAATGTGAGTTGCACTTATCAATTTGATAATTTTCATTCTTACACAAATTTATTAATATTTGGAGCAAACTAATGATTATAAACTTTAATTTTGATACATCAAAAGTTGAATTTATTTGGCAGCAAAATAACAACAAATATTTTGCTGTTAATTTTTTAATGGAGCATATTGCCAGTAAAAATTTTTCTGCAATAATTGAAGAAGTGTTGGCAAGCAGTCCAGATATTGTTGAAATCCTAAAAAAAGAAAAAAATTATGCTATTATTCCTGATGAAGTTATGGGATATGGCTTTTTGGAAATTCCTTCATCAAGATGGAATTCTCAAAAGTATTTTTCCACAAAATTTGATTTGCTTTATAATAAAGATAAAAATTTGATAAATTACAATGAATTGATGAGTTCCAATAAAAGTTTGTCAACATATTTCTTTGCTTCTGCGAAACAATCAATAATAAGCGAAATAATTTCAACATTTGCAAAATATCAAATAAGAATTTTTGGTATAAGCTTTTATGGAAAAGTATTAACAGATTATTTGATAAAAACTCATCCAAGCTTGTCAAAGCAAAATATATTAATTGTTGAAAAAGAAGAAAATATAAAAATATATGCTTCCGCTTTGGGTAAATTTGTTGGCTACAAAAAAGTTGATTTGTCAAAAAACAATCAAGATTTTGCAAAAAAATATGTAAAATTTATCAAAAATAATGTAAAAGTAAATGATTTTACCAAAAAAGATATAGATAAACAAATATATCAAACACAACCAGAAGAAGATGTAAAGTTTGATTTTATACAAAAAATTGATTTTGCAATTTGTGATTTCAAATCACATTTCGTAAATTCCGCTTATGATGTGGAGTTCAACAAACTTGTGCTACTTAACACAATTCCCGATGTCACACTGGAAGATGATAAAGTAAATATTGAAAAAGATGAAGTAAAAATTTTGTCATCATACAAAAAAAGTTATTTATATCCGCAAAAGAAGGGAATACTATGAAAACAAAAAAAGGTATTTCCCTTGCAGAAGTAATTGTGGCAATGGCACTTGTTGTAATAATGTCATTAATTGCTTTTTCAACAATAAATTGGAGTTTTGGTGTTGGTAGAAGTGAAATTATAAAAAACTATTTTGGTGTAGAGAGTAGAAATTATATTTCGGCCTATTATTCTGGTGCATCAAATTATCAAGATGCAATGAATTTGCTGACTAATGACACTTACATATATGGCGAAGATGCCAAAATCTATTATTCAAAAGATTTGCAAATAACAGATGAAGAAAATGCAAGTTATTACATAGATTTAGATTTTGATACAGATAGTTTTTCTGTAAAATGCTATACATCACAAAATGTTTTATTGTATGAGATGGTGGTGTAATATGAAAATAAACAAAAAAAAGGGTGTAGCGCTTCTTAGTGTATTAATTTTAATGACTGTCATAATCAGTTTTACGGGACTTTTTCTTGCACTTGTGAAATCATTAAATTTTGCAAATAAAATTGAACAAAACAAAACGCAAAAGGTAGCCACTTATTATAAGATAAAACAAGACTTTTTAGATAATCAAGTTATTGATAAAGATTATGATTATGATATTGAAATAGTAGAACACGATGAAAATATCAAAGCAGTTGTTGCAATAAAGAAAAATAGCACAGACGTTAGTGATATGATTTATTATTGCATATACAATTTTTCGACATCAAAAATACTTGCAGAACAGAATAAAAATTTTTATTTAACTATAAAACAAGATGGTGGAGACAGCTACTATTATTTGGCTGATTTAGTAAAATACAAGGAGGTTTGAAATGTTGGTACAAGTCGCATTTATTGTTTTGACTTTGCTGATTGGATTGTGCGTTGGAAGTTTTCTTAACGTAGTTATTTATCGCTTGCCTTTGCATATGTCCTTATTAAAACCATCATCTCATTGCCCAAATTGTGAATATAAACTCAAATGGTATGACAATATACCGCTACTTTCTTACATCTTTTTGAAAGGGAGATGTAGAAATTGTAAAACAAAAATTTCTTCAAGATACCCAATTATAGAATTAAGCAACATGGCATTATGGTTTTTGGCTTTGATGCTTAACACAAATTATATAATACCAAGCATAACAACAAATTATTTGATGTTTGCACTTACGTGTGTTGTATTTTCAACTTTGCTATGCGTATTTTGTTGTGATTTGGACAATATGGAAATACCAGACGAATTTCAATTAATATTGCTACTTTGTGGCATAATTGCATTTTTATCAAATGATATTTCTGCATCATACAGGACATATGGATTTTTGCTTGGTGGCGGGTTCTTTGGATTGTTTGCTTTACTATTTTGGCTTATTAGGAAAAGAGAAGGACTTGGATTTGGCGATATAAAACTTATGGCTGTTTTGGGACTATTTTTAGGATTTGAAAAAATAATTGTTTGTATAATTCTATCCACGATCAGTGGCGCAATTATACTTTCAATTTTATCATTAAAAAATAAAGGAGAAAAGAATAAGGAATATCCATTTGCAACATTTATTGTTCCATCTGCAATAATATCTATTCTTGCTGGGCAATATATAGTTAATTGGTATTTATCCTTGTTTGCTGTGGTATGAACAAGTATAACTATGTTGCACGAAACCTTGAAGGCAAAAAAATCAAGGGTACATATATAGCAGATGACGAAGCTTTTGTGCGAGAAAGTTTGGCGAAAAGCAATCTTTTTTTGGTAAGCATAAAAAAGATTTCAGGAAACACACAAGCGAACTTTTTCTCATTGAAAAGCAAAGTGGGTATAAACGAACTGACAACATTTTGCAAACAATTTTCAGTTTTGATTTCATCTGGCATATCAATCATTGACAGCATCAATACATTGAAAGAACAACCATATTCTGGCATAATGAAAAGAACTCTTAACAAAGTTCTTGATGATTTGTACGAAGGTTTGATGCTTTCAGAAAGCATGAAAAAATACCCAAAAGCATTTCCAAAATTTTTTGTTTCAATGATTTATGTTGGAGAAACTTCTGGAAAACTCAGTGATGTTTTGATATCTGTTGCAAATTATTATTCAAGAGAAAGAAAAAACAAAAGCAAACTTCGTTCTGCTCTTGCTTATCCAATCATTTTGGTCGTTATGATGCTTGGCGTTCTTGTTGCGATGCTTGAATTTGTTATTCCAGCGTTTATCAATTCTTTCAAGCAGATGAATATAGAGATGCCAGCACTGACAATGTTTTTATTTAATATGTCAACATTTTTCAGAGAAAATTGGCAATATATTGGTCTGGGCGTCATAATATTTATATTTACAATTTTTTTAATTTCAAGAACAAAAAAAGGTAGATATTTCTTTGATATGTGTAAAGTATCACTGCCGGTATTCAAAAAAATAAATATGGCAATTTTCACTTCAAAATTTGTCCAAAGTTTAGGTTTGCTACTCAGTAGTGGACTTGACATTGTTTCATCTCTTGAAGCAATAAGCAAAATTATTAACAATAAGTACCTTGAAAAACAATTTGACAGAGTTATTCTTGACGTCAAAAAGGGAATTCCACTCTCAAATGCAATAGAACTTGAAATGAAACTTTCAACAGTTGTAACTGAGATGATTGCTGTTGGAGAAAAGACAGGCAAAACGGACAAGATGCTACTTCAAACAAGTGATTATTTTGATCAAGAAGTTGAAAGAGCTTTGAATTTGATAACCACAACAATTCAACCCATTTTGCTTGTAATTTTGGGAGTATTTATTGCAATCATGTTTATTGCGATATATTCACCAATATTAAGTATGATAACTTCAATAAAAACATAATTAATAAAAAATTTCAAAAAAATAGTAAAAAAACATAAAAAAATCATTAAAAAATGCGATGTAATATCAAAATTTTCAAAAGGAGAACTTATGAAACAAAATCAATTTTTCTTGGAATATTTTTTAGCAAAAAAAATAATAAACAAAAAAGAATATAACTTTTGTTCACAAAAAATCAGTCAAGCTGATTTTGATTTGCTTGCATATTTGATAGACAATGAAAAAATAACTATAAAAAACAAGTTTGAAGCATTGTCTGCATATTTAGATGTTCCAACAGTAGATATGGATTATCTTTTGATCTCAAAGAATTTTGAAAAATATTTTGATATTGAATTGCTGAAAAAATATAATTTTATTCCGGTTTATTTTACTGATGATGAAAAAAAACTAATCATTGCATCAAGCGATCCAACAAATCCTGAAATGAATTCCATAGTTTCGATGATGTTTGATGGTGAAGTTGAATATATTTTGGTTGAGATTGAAAAAGTAAAAAATGTTTTGAACTCATATCAAGCAAAAATTTCAACACGAGATGCATTGGACGTAATTTCAAAGAATATTGAAAGTGAACAAAAAGTTTATGATATGACTGAACTTTCCGTTCAAAATGCACCATCAGTCAAGTTTGTAGATTCAATTATTAGAGAAGCTATACCTTTAAGGGCAAGCGATATTCATATAGAGCCAAATGATGACAATGTAATTGTTAGGTATAGAATTGACGGAGATTTGATAAAGTGGACTGAATTTCCGGCCGCATCTTATCCTGAAATTTCCGCAAGATTAAAGATTTTGTCAAACATTGATATTGCCGAAAAACGTGTGCCACAGGATGGAAGAATAGTCTTGAATATCAATGGCGAAGATATCAATTTTCGTGTATCAACACTTCCAACAATTCACGGCGAAAAATTTGTTATAAGAGTTTTGGACAATAAAATTTTCTCATATTCACTTAAAGAATTGAACTTTTCAAAAGAATCTTTGCGATTGATTGAAAAAATTTTGCAACATCCACATGGAATTGTACTTTTGACCGGACCAACTGGTTCTGGAAAAACAACAACGCTTTATGCGTTTTTAAGAGAACTTAATGATGGCAAAAAAAATATTGTCACAATTGAAGACCCTGTTGAGTTTGACATGAACGGAATAAATCAGTTGCAAATTAACAACAAAGCAAATTTGACTTTTGCTTCAAGTTTAAGAAGTATTTTGCGTCAAGACCCTGACATCATAATGGTGGGAGAAATTAGAGACGAAGAAACAGCGCAAATTGCAACCAGAGCCGCAATCACAGGCCACATGGTGCTTTCAACACTACATACCAACGATGCGCCAGGTGCAGTAATTCGTCTTGTTGATATGGGCATTCCGCAATATCTAGTAACAGATGCAACTGTTGCAGTTATTTCACAAAGACTTGTAAAAAAG
>CADBPU010000003.1 GCA_902796635.1 uncultured Eubacteriales bacterium
GGTCTGCAAGGTCACCTGTGCAGCACTCCAAAGTTCTTACTGGAATATTCAAACTGCGGAAAAGTTCGACAGAGAAACTCCACATTTTGTTATACCATGCCATACTATCTTCTGGCTTGCAAATAACAATCATTTCTTGTTTTTCAAATTGATGAACACGGTAAATTCCCCTTTCTTCAATGCCATGAGCTCCTACTTCTTTTCTAAAACATGGACTGTATGATGTCATTGTGATTGGCAAACTGCTTTCCGCAATAATTTGGTCCTTGAACTTTCCAATCATACTGTGTTCGCTAGTTCCAATCAAATACAAGTCTTCGCCTTCAATCTTATACATCATAGCGTCCATTTCTGCAAAACTCATAACGCCATTGACAACATCTCCACGAATCATGAATGGTGGAATGCAATATGTGAAACCCTTGTTTATCATAAAGTCTCTTGCATAGCTAATCATTGCGCTGACAAGTCTTGCACCATCGCCCATAAGATAATAGAACCCGTTTCCACTTGTTCTGCCAGCACTTTCTTTGTCTAGTGCACAGAAGCTATCCAAAATATCCGCATGATATGGGATTTCATAATCCGGAACCCTTGGTTCGCCAAATCTTTCAATCTCTACATTTTCGCTGTCGTCTTTTCCAACAGGAACACTCCTATCAACAATGTTTGGAATTGTCATCATTTTCTTTTTAATTTGCGATGCAATCTCAACTTGCTCTTTATCAATTTCTTCAAGACGTACTTTGCCTTGTGCAACCTTTTGTTTTACAACTTCGGCTTCGTCTTTCTTACCTTCTTTCATTAAGGCACCAATTTGACTTGAAAGTTGATTTCTTTCCGCTCTCAAGTTGTCGCCTTCTTGCTTTAATGCTCTATTTTTTTTGTCAAGTTCCAAAACTTCGTCAACCAAACAAAGTTTTTCATCTTGAAACTTCTTTTTAATATTTTCTTTTACCAATTCTGGATTGGTTCTTATTAAATTAATATCTATCATATTATTTACCTGATTTTAATAATTTTGCCAAAAAATATCATTTTTGACGATTTTTTTGCTATT
The DNA here is from genome assembly GCA_902796635.1 of uncultured Eubacteriales bacterium. Lineage (GTDB taxonomy): Bacteria > Bacillota > Clostridia > Christensenellales > UBA1242 > UBA9845. The sequence goes on from CADBPU010000003.1 coordinate 1,061, forward strand.
TTTTTTATATTTTTTATGCTTTTTTGAGTTTTGCAAGAATCTTTTTATCATCAATTTCAATTTCTCTTTCAAAGCCATCATCAAGCTTTTGATTTGAAATACACAAAACTTCTGCATTTATCATGTCTAAATTTTTTGCTACTAGTACTTTAAGTTCTTGACTGTCTGTTTCCAAATTCAATACAATTCTGTCATCAATATTTAGTCCAGCATCTTTTCTTGCAACTTGAAGTTCACGGATTAGTTCACGAAGTTTACCTTCTTCAACAAGTTCTGGAGTAAGTTCTATATCAAGCACAACAAGATTGTTGCCAAGATTTGCAACTGCAAATTCTTTTTTTGGCGTGAGTTTGATTTCAAACATATCACTAGAAAGTTTTGGGAAACTTTCAATCTCAACATCTTCGCCTTTTGCAACCTTTTGAACAAGCGATTTCATTTCTTCATCACTCATTTCAAGCAATGTTTGTTTAAGTCTGTTTACATCACCTTTAAGCACTGCTCCTGCTTTTCTAAAATTAAGCACTAAGCTTTGCTCGTTGAATTTGTCATCTTCTTCAACAAACTCAATTTGTTTTAAGTTTACTTCATCCAAAATGATTTGTTTGAAATTTTTAACAGCATCAATATAATCTTTTGTTGCTTTTAAGAACAATTTTGAAAGTGGTTGCTTAACCTTTATTTGATGCTCTGCTCTAAGTTTTTGAGCAAGATATATTATATCTCTAACCTTTTCTGTTTGTGATAGTAATTCTTCATTACCATATGACATAGGCGTTGGGAATTTGCTAAGCTGAATTGACAATGCTTCACCCTTTTCTGTTTCTCTAACAAGATTTTGCCAAATGTGTTCTGTCATAAATGGAATGATTGGTGCCATAACTTGACATGTGCTTTTTATTGCATTGTACAAGCAGTAATAAGCATTGAGTTGGTCAGTTTCACTATTCTTCCAAAATCTTCTGCGATTGATTCTTATATACCAATTTGATAAATCATCAACATAAACTTCAAAATCTTTTACAATTGCAGAAAGTTCATAATTATCATAATTATCTCTTGACTTTTTTACAAACTGTGCTGTTCTTTCAAGTAGCCATTTATCTGTTATGTTGAGTTCGTTATAATTTGGATGGTATCCATCAAGTTTTGGGTTATCTATTGATGCATAGGTATTATAGAACACATAAGCATTCCAAAAACCAAGCAACTTTCTCTTGACATCATCACCCAAAGAATAACCAAAGCGTACATTGTTTGAAATTGGTGCTGACGCATACAAATATCTAATTGTATCTGCACCCATTTTTTCTGCTGCTTCATCAAACTTAATCATGTAGCCACTTTTGTGGAACCTTCCGCCATCTTCTTTTACAACACTTTCGTATGTCATAACTTTTTCATATGGAGCTCTACCTTCTAAAACAACACTCATAAACAGTAATGAGTAGAACCACAGACGCACTTGCTCAATCATTTCAATTACGCACTCGCTTGGAAAGTTCTTTTTGAAATATTCTTTATCTGTAAAATATTTTTTTGTACTGAAAGGTGTGATACCTGCATCAAGCCAACAATCTCCAACATCAGTAATTCTTGAAACTTCTTCTCCACACTCGCACTTGATTTTTATGTCATCAATCCAAGGCCTGTGAAGGTTTGGAATATTTTTGACTTTATCTTTGTCAACTGCTTTTTCAAGCAATTCTTCTTTACTGCCGATTACATGCAATTTTTTACATTTTGGACAGATATAGAAAGGAAGTGGCAAACCATAAAATCTCTTTCTTGAAATATTCCAATCGCCCATATTTGTGAGCCAATCAATCATACGCTTGCCAGCATGTTCTGGCTTCCACTCAACTTTTTTTGCTGCATCAATAAGTTTTTGTCTTATTGGCTCTGATTTGATATACCAACCACTGACAAGTTTGTACACAATATCAGTTTTGCATCTCCAACAGTATGCGTATCTATGTTTGTATTTGTGAGTTTTGTAAAGCTTATTCTGCTCTGCAAGTTTTTCAAACACCAAACTTTTTACTTCTTCTGTATTTTTTCCAGCAAACTCACCAAAATCTGCTGTAATAACACCGGCTTCATCAATAGGGCTGATTTTTGGAAGGCCTAAACTTTCGCCAAGTTCAAAATCGCTTTCTCCACAACCAGGTGCAATATGAACAACTCCAACACCTTCTGTTGCATCAACCAAATCCCAAGCAACAATCTTGTGCTCAAATTTTTGTGGCTCTAAATATGGAAGCATTGTTTCATAAGTTTTGCCAACAAGTTCAGCACCACTCACTTCTTTTTCAACTTTAACCAAATCATCACCCAAACATTTGATTGCGTCTTTGCAAAGCACAAGTAAATCATCATCGCTTTTAACTTTGCAATATGCATATGTGAGTTCTGGATTAACAGCCAAAGCAACGTTGCTTGTGAGTGTCCATGGTGTTGTTGTCCAAACAAGCATTTTCGCCTTTTCTCCCAAAATTGGAAGTTTGCAAAATACTGCTTCGCATTCAACATCATGATAACTATCTGTCATTTCGTGCTCACTCAAACTGGTTCCACATCTTGGGCACCAATTCATAACTCTATACTTTTCTTCCAAAAGTCCCATTTCATGACATTTTTTCAAAAAGTGCCAAATACTTGTTATGTTTTCATCAGTATTGGTGTAATAGGAATTATCCCAATCCATCCATTGACCAAGACGTTTGCTTTGCTCTGTTATTATGCCACTATACTTTTTTACTCTGTCCATACAAGCGATGGTAAAATTGTCAAGCCCATGTTCTTCTATATCTTTTTTGTTTTTGAAACCAAGTTCTTTCTCAACTTCAACTTCAACCCACAATCCCTGTGCATCAAAACCATTTTGATATTGACAACTTTCACCCTTCATTGCGTGATATTTAATAAAAGTATCTTTAAGCGTTCTTCCCCAAGCATGATGAATACCCATGGCGTTGTTTGCAGTCATAGGTCCATCCAAAAATCTATATCTTTCTCCGTTTTTATTTTGTTCAACAAGTTTTTCAAAACATTTTTCTTTGTTCCAAAAATCAAGAACTTCGTGTTCCATCTCAACAAAATCTAAATTTGCCTGTTCTTTTTTCATATAACTCCCAAGCGCAAAAACTGCGCACAAAAACTAAATTTATTATATAAATATAATAAACAAAAGTCAAGCAAACAAAAGAACGTAATAGATAATAAAAAAGATATTCGATTCTTAAATTTTATTTTTTAAGAATTGAATATCAAA
>CADBPU010000004.1 GCA_902796635.1 uncultured Eubacteriales bacterium
AATATCCAAGCACTTGTGCTTTGCCCAACCCGAGAACTAACTATGCAAGTGGCAGACGAAACAAGAAAAATTGCGGAGCCAATGCAAATTGATGTGTGTGCTGTTTTTGGCGGAAGTAATATTGACAGACAAATCAAAAGTGTGAAAAAGAACCCACAAATTGTTATTGGCACAACGGGTAGAGTTATGGACCTTATAAAGCGCAAAGCATTAAAGATTGAAAATGCGAATTCTGTTGTTTTGGATGAAGCCGATGAAATGCTTGATATGGGTTTTAGACCCGATATTGAAATGATTATGAGCCATACTAAAAAAGATAAACAAACTTTGATGTTTAGTGCAACTATGCCAAAAGAAATTAAGGAGTTAGCCACAAAATACCAACAAAATCCTGTTATTATTGAAATGGGAAAAGAGAATAAAGCATTAGATAAAATTAATCAATATTATATATATGTCGACAAGAAAAATAAAAAGCGAGTACTACTTGAATTATTTTATAGTGATATATACAAAAAAAGCATTGTTTTTGTCAACACAAAAACTTTTGCTGATGATATAGAAAGTTTTTTGAGAAAAAATAGAGTGAATGCAAAAGCACTTCATGGTGATATGCGTCAAAATGAGCGTAAACGTGTGCTAAATGAGTTCAAAAATGAAAAAACGCAAATACTGGTTGCCACAGATGTTGCGGCACGTGGTCTTGATATCAATGATGTGGAATATGTAATAAATTTTGATTTACCACACGAATTAGAGTTTTATGTCCACAGAATTGGTAGAACAGCTAGGGCAGGAAAAAGTGGTTGTGTTATCAATATTATAACTAGTTTGGAACAATTTTCACAGATGCGAGATATAGAAAAAGCTACTAACGCAAAAATTAATTTATATAAAACAGAAAGCGAAAACTTGAAACAATATTTTGTTGATACAAAAAAACTTGCAAAAGCAAGACAAAAAACAGCAAACACATACACAAAACAAAACAACAAAAAGCACAAAAATGATAAAAAACAAAACACTCATAACTCATTTGAAGAACAGTTTTCTCAAAATAAACAATTCAAACGTTTTGCAACATTTGAATATTTTGATGACTTTTATGGCGATGAGTATAAGGAAAAAACAAAAAACAAGTTTGCTAAGAAAATAACAAAAAATAAAAACAAAAACAAAAAATCAAAATTTGATGATCATTATAAAAATAAAAAAAGTGGTTTTGAAAAAGGTTTCAAGCAAGGGAAAAATAAAATATACAACAACAAAAAAAGATAACACATGTTTGTTATCTTTTTTCAATCACGGCTATTGTTTCAATATGTTTTGTCTGTGGAAACATATCGTATGGTTGAATATATTTTATTTTGTATTTATCAGTTTCAAGTAAAATATGTAAATCTCGTGCAAGAGTACTTGGGTCGCAACTCATATAAACAATTTTTGTTGGACTTGACAAAAGTATTGCATCTAATACTTTTTTATCACAGCCCTTTCTTGGTGGGTCTAGAACAATGGTTATATTATTACTTTCTTTATTTTTTAATTTATCTAAAAGATTAGGTAGTTCAACAGCACAATCGCCATTGATATTAATTAAGTTTTTTATATTATTTTTTGCTTTAAGTTGATTTGCAAGTTCTGTTGCTTGTGGCACAATTTCAATCCCAAATACTTGTTTTGCATGAGTTGAAATCATTGCAGAAAGTAGGCCTGCACCACTATATGCATCAATTACAACATCATTTTTTGTTTCTTCAAAAATCTTTTGATACATCAATTTTTTAATGTCATCATTAACTTGTAAAAAACTTGCATTATTTATTGTGTACTTTATGCCAAAATCGTACATATCAATTTCACATAAACCATATATGTGTTTGAATTCGTTTGTCATAATTACATTATTATTAAGTCTGTTGATATTGAGACTTATTCCCAATTTGTCAAATTTTTGAGAAAGTAATTTTATCAACAATTCAACATCTTTCAACTCATTTCCGTTAATTACAACAGTAACAAGCATTGTGTTGTTTATATCTCTTGCAACAATACTTTTGAGTAAACCTTTTTTTGTTGTTTCATCATATATTGTGTTTTTAGATTGAGATAGATATTGATTTATAGTCTCAATAAGAATTTTAATATTTGGTTTTTGTAACAAGCAATTTTCAATATCCACAATGCTGTGGCTGTTTAATCTATACATACCAAGTTTTCTTGTTTTGGGATTTATTGGCATTGCAATTTTATTTCTATATTGATACATATTCTCACTTTCAATTAATTTTGGAATTATGTAGTCAATTTTTCCAATATTTGTTATTGCATTTTGCAAGATTTGCTGTTTTATTTTCAAACCATTTTCATAATTTGTATGTTGAAGCTGACATCCGCCACATTTTGTGTAATATGGGCAAGGGGCAATGCATCTTTCAACGTTTTGTTTTTCTATATTTTCTATTTTACCAATTGCAAATTTACTGTTTGCTTTTATAATATTTACATCAACATTTTCTCCCACCAAAGAATATGGCACAAATACAGTTTCGCCATTAAATTTTGCAACACCTTCACCATTGCAACCATAGTTTTGTATTTCTAATTTCACTTTTTCATTCTTTTGCATATTATCTCAACTTTTCAAACATATCAATTAGCATTGCAAACGCTTCTTTTGCACTACTCAAAAATGGTGCATTCAAAAATGCATGTCTTGCATCTTGCCTTGATTTTTTGAAACTTAAATAGTGTAATTTCACATCATTTCTTTTTAGTAATTTTGAAAAAACTTGACTTTGAAAATGTAATTTGTCAATCTCTCCACTTGTCATAAATGTTTCAGGAAAGTCTGGTGTGACATATGATGTTGTGCTAATATCTGTATATAGTTTTGTTGTGTTATCATAAATAGATTTCCAGTACTTGTCAAGGTCTGTCATGATAGGGGAAGGGTCATGGTCTATATTTTCAAAATTGTACACTCCATAATATAGTCCAAGTCCAGCAATTTTTGAGTTCAGTTTTATTTTTTTTGCTGTTTGTTTGGCTGCAATCAAACTCACGATATGTGCACCTGCACTATCACCAACCATAAAAACTTTATCAAAATTTGCTGATATTGAGATTTTTCGTTTTTTTAAGAGTATGTCAGTGTTTTTTATTGAATACCTTATTGCTTTTATCACATCAGCAACACAGGTCCTTATGCTTACTTTTGGCATAAGTCTATAATTTATGTTTACCACTATATATCCATATTTTGCTATTTGCTTATTAAACATAGTATAGCCATATTTATCACCACCGCACCAAGAACCACCGTGCACATAAAATACTATTGGTAGTTTTTGATTATTAAAATTTGTTGGATACATCAAATCAAACTTTTGAAGTTTTGATGAACCATAAGCAATATCTTTTTTAATGCAAACATTTTTTACTTTTCTATTGTGTGTAAAAACACGCAGACCCAAACTGGTCAGTGCTTTGCTTTCTGCAAGCTTCAATTTTTGATAACTTCTATTGACACTTCTTAAAATTTTTGACATATTTCTCCAATTATTATGTTTTCAAACACTTGACAAAATTAAAAAAACTTATAAATTTATAAATTTATAGTTGACTTTGCTGATTTTTTTGTGTTAATATAGTATGTACTTTACGTAGCAAAACCTTTTGCATGCGTATTTATTTGAATTTGTGAATTAATTTTATCACATAAAATTCAAACACACAACAGAATAGATTAAATATTTGAAGGAGAATTATTATCAATGCAAGAAGCTCTCAAAATCAAAAAAGTTAAGTATGGCAGCGCAGAACGTTATAGTTTTGCAAAGATTGACGAACTTGTTGAGCCACCTTATCTTTTGGAAATTCAAAAGAAACCTTATAAGGAGTTTTTGGAAAAAGGAATTGGGGAGGTGCTTGAAGAATATTCACCTATCGTTGATTATAGCGACAAAGCTGAATTGTACTTCACGGGATACAATGTCAGTGGTCAGCCAAAATATACAAAAGAAGAGTGCAGACGTGCTCGTCAAAATTACACAGTTCCACTCAAAGTCAATGCAAGACTTGTTTTGAAGGAAACTGGTGAAGTTATTGAACAAGAAGTCTTTATGGGCGATATTCCTCTCATGAGTGAGGAAGGATATTTTATTGTCAATGGAGTTGAAAGAGTAATCATCAGCCAAATCATCAAAAGTGCTAATGTTTATTTTGAAAAAACAATTGACAAATCAGGAAAAAATGTTATCACTGCAACACTTCACTCACCACGCGGCACAAGACTTTCTGTTGAACAAACACACAATGATGTTTTGAAAGTTATCATCAATGCAAACAGCAAAGTTAGCGCAGGTGTTTTCCTTAAAGCATGTGGATATACAAATGAAAGAATTTTGGAATTGTTTGACAATGACCCAATCATTGCAAGCACTCTTGAAAAAGAACCACAAATCACAGAAGAAGATTGTTTGATTGAAATTGCAAAGAAAACTCGTCCAAGCGAAGTTCCAGATGCAAACGCAACAAGACAATATTTGTTCGACACATTCTTTTCAAACCAATATTACAATTTTGCACAAGTAGGAAGATACAAATACAACAAAAAACTTTCTCTTGCAACAAGAATAACAGACAAGGTTGCAGCAGAAGATGTTAAAGTCGGCTCAAAAGTTGTTGTAAAAAATGGCGAAGTAATTTCAAATGAAGTTGCTTGGGAAATTCAAAATTCAGGTATAAATGAAGTTAGAATAATGCACAACGGCAAGCCACACAAAATCATTGGAAATGCTCGTGTTGACCTTTCAAAGGTAATAAATTGCAATCCAGAAGAACTTGGTGTTACAGAACTTGCTTACTATCCACTTCTCGCTCAAATTTTGAAAGATAACAAAACAAAAGAAGCAAGACTTGCTGCAATAAAAGAAAATGCAAAAGAACTTGTAACCACTCATTTGACAGTTGAAGATATCATCTCATCAATTGCCTATATGAGAGATTTGGATTTAGGACTTGGAGAAGTTGATAACATCGACCATTTGTGCAATAGAAGAATTGCAACAGTTGGCGAGTTGTTCCAAAATGAATTTAGAAAGGGTGTTGCAAAACTTAGAGATAATATTCGTGAAAACATGCAAAGTCATGAAACAAGCGAACTATCTCCATCATCACTTATCAACGCACGTCCAATCAACAAATATTTGAGAGATTTCCTTTCAAGTGGACAACTTTCTCAAATCACAGAAGACTTCAACCCAGCATCTTCACTTACAAATAAGAGAAGAATATCTGCCGTTGGTCCTGGTGGTATCAAAAAGGAAAGAGCAAGTGCAGAAGTACGTGATATTCACTATTCACATTATGGAAGAATTTGTGCTGTCGAAACGCCAGAAGGTCAAAGCATTGGTCTTGTTAACGGACTTGCAGCATACACAAAAGTTAATAAATATGGTTTCCTTGAAACACCTTACAGAAAAGTTGTTGATGGAAAAGTTACTGACGAAGTTGTTTATTTGATGGCAGATGAAGAAGAAAAATATTTTATTGCACAAGCCGTTGAACCACTCAATGAAGACAGAACTTTTGTAAATAAAAGAGTTGTTTGTAGAAGAAAGGGAAATTTTGAAGAAATTCCTGCATCAAAAGTTGACTTGGTTGACGTTTCTCCAAGACAATTTATCAGTGCAACAACATCACTTATTCCGTTCCTTGAAAACACCGATACTGTTCGTGCTCTTACTGGTAGCAACATGCAACGTCAGGCAGTTCCACTTCTTAGAGCAGAAAGCCCTATTGTTGGAACAGGATTTGAACATAAAGTTGCAATGGATAGTGGTGCAATGATACTTTGTACTGCTGACGGAGTTGTAAGCTATGTTGACGCGAGAGAAATTAGAGTAAAAACAAAATCAGGCGAAGATGTTTACAAACTCACAAAGTTCCAAAAAACGAACAA
>CADBPU010000005.1 GCA_902796635.1 uncultured Eubacteriales bacterium
ATATGGCAATCGTTTTGTTAAATCATAATGAACAGTGCTTTTTGCCATATTATATACCTTTGCCGTCTTTCTTACAGTTGCACCTGTTTTTATAACATATAACGCAATTTGCTTTGTTCTCAAATAAATATCTTTCATACACAACCCCTTTTGAGTAATGTATTATTTGAGCAATAAAAAAATGACAATAAATGTCATATTTTATACAATTATTTAAGATTGTGTTGTTTTATATATTTATTTGTAATCAAAGTCTTATTTGATTTTACAATTATATTAATTATAATTAAGAATAAAAAAACAAGGCAAAAGCCTTGTAAAATTACTTTGCAGTATTTTCATCTATATATTTAACAATATCGCCAACTGTATGCAATTTCATTGCAACTTCGTCTGGGAGTGAAATGCCATATTCATCTTCAAGTGCCATTAACATTTCAACAACATCCAAACTATCAGCGCCCAAGTCGTCAACGATTTTTGTTTCCATTGTTACTTTTTCTGGTGCTTTGTTAAGTTGTTCGCAAATAAGTTGTCTTACTCTTTCGAAACACATAATATTTCCTCCAAATAATCAGTTATATTATACATCTTTTAATTTGTAATGTAAAGTGATTTTATATTTTTTTTTATTTGTCAAAAATGTTAGTAAATACTGGATAAATATATATATTCAATTAGCATTAAAAAAAATGCAAATTTGATTTTATGAATTATGTAAGATAAAAAACTCAAACAAAAGTTTGAGTTATTTTTTACTTGTTTGAAATATCTAAATAACTTGCTGGGTCAACCAAATTTCCGTCTTTCCAAACTTCAAAATGAACTTCGCCTGTATCAGAAACTTCACTTGTTGCAGTGTTGCTTGCTTTTCCAATCACATCACCTTTTTTGACGTTATCACCAAGTTTTACTGCTACATTTGAATCCAAACTGCCATAAGTGGTTTTTAAGCCATTTCCGTGGTCAATTTCTACAACTGTTCCCTGCAATAAATTAGTTGTAATTTTTGTAACTACTCCGTCATAAGCAGAATATACATCTGTACCAATGTCGGCAGCAAAATCTACTGCTTTATGAACTTCCCAAACATTAAGGTTTTTGTTGTATTGCAATTCAGTATCGCTATACCCTTTCAAAACGGTTCCATTCAAAACAGGACTAGAAAATGATATGACATCAGTGTTGGTTGGTACCGTTTTATCAACTTCATTTGACGCACCAATACTTGTCAAAACTATTGCTATTGCAAGCAATAAAATCAAAACTGCTAGTGCAATATAATATCCATATTTTGATAAAATTGATTTCATGTTATTTTTTCTTTTTGGTTGTGTTGTTTCGTTCTCCATAATTCCTCCATGACATGATTATTGACAACTTTTTTTTGTTTATACAATAAAATTAAAAAAATTAAAAACCATTTAGGATAAGTGGGTATCCTATGTTAATTTCATTTTTATTGTAAGCAATTTGAGTATTAATTTTTTGATTATCTACTATAACATAATTGGATAGTGATGAATTGTAGCATAACAAAGATTTGTAGCAATCAAAGTTCTCAACTTTAACACAAAAAGTAGAATATTTTTCAAGCAACTTTTCAAGAGTTTTACTTTTATAATTTGATATTCTTACACTTTCGCCATAAATATCACTCAACTTACCTTTTACTGAATTTGCAAACTGCAAATCGCAAGCAACAATAGTATAATTTCCATTTTGTATTGTCTCGGCATTTTCTATATCATTTTCGACATGACTTGTATAAAAATAATATGTAGTTTTTTCTTGACTATCAATGTTCAAAACAGGTTTTGTTATTGGCACACACACAAAACAAAACACAGCCAAACAAAACACGGCAAATCTTAATCTCAATATTTTCATAAAAAAAATTATTGCCAATTTTATAAAATTTAAGCAATAATCTTTTTCTTAAAAATCAAAATTTAACAAACCACTACTATACATCAAACTCAAAAAGTTAGCATCTTTGAAAATATCTGGTTCCAAACACAATAAATTTGTAAACTGTATATCATTAATATTTGAAAATATATTATAGAAATAATCTATATCTTTTTCGGCAATTTGGCTTTTTATATATTTTTCAAAAACCATTTGAGTCTTTACATATTCCAAAAGTTTGTATCTAAATTCCTGCAACAAAAAATTGATTTTTGTGTCTGGCAATTCTTGCTGCCTAAAATTTGATATCTGCTTTGCCTGCAAAAGATAATCGGTGTGTTTTTGATAATCAACAGCATTTTTGAACTTTATTGTGTAATACTTGAAAAAGTTTTTTTCCAAAGATGATATAAGCAAAGAAAACACATATTTTGTTTCTATTATGTTTTTAGGTCTATTATATTTCTTATATAAATTTAATAGATTATCAAGCAAATTTGGGGAAATTTTTGCTTCATATATGCAATAAGAAAGATATATTTTACAGATTTCTATTACTGAATTTTTTGAAATATCATTGTTTGCGATAAAATTTTGCAAATCTTGCAATATCTTTTTTGAAACAGACAAGTCAACATCTTGTTTATTTTTTTGAAAAAACAAATTGTTTATTTTGTTTTGCAAAACACAAAACGAAAGACTACTTATTTCTAATATTGCTCTTGATATAAATTCACCAAAATTAAACACATTATTTACAGAAAAAACTATACCCATTGGATAGTTGCAATCTTTATAACACATTTCATCTGCAAAATAATAATTTTTGAAGCAAGAACTATCACAGATATTTGTAAGTGCAAAAATGTAAGGAATATTTTTTTGATAACAAACGCTTTTGATTTTGTCAACGTCATGATTATTTACTGCGATAATACATGAAACATTGTCAATATCTTTTATGCTCTCTATATTGCGTTCAACTTGAATTTTACACATTGCGTTTGACCTTAAACTGCTTATTTCTGCACCAAACTCAAAATATTTATCAATAACAATAATTGTTTGATACAAAAAATATTTTTCTAGCTCTCTTTTAAGTTCAATTTCAATATTATTAGACACATAGGCAAATTCAATGCCACTATTTACTATTTTTTCTGCCATAAAAAAATAGTATCATATATCTAAAAAATAAAATTAAAAGAAAATGTAAAATATTGTTGAAATTTGATAAATATTACAATCATTATAAAGAAAAAACACAAACAAATTATTCTTGCTTGTGTTTTTCAACTCTCTTAAATTTTATCTTTTTTACACTTGATTTTTTATAAATTTTTCTTTGATTTTTTTCTTTGCGCTTGTTCAAATCTTTAAGTCGCATTTCCATAAGCATTTGCTCTGCCGGATAAACTTTTTTATTCATTTCTTCATTTGAAACCAAATCACTATTTTTGATGATTTCATCTGCGCCATAGTCATCGTACTTGTCAAGACCTGTAAACATTTGTTTTGCAAGTTTGTCTTCTTCTTGATTTTGAACCACACTAATCGTCTTTCTGTTTTCAGCAAGTGTCTCTCTAAATGTAGGCAACTTTTTTACATCATCAGCAAGCCCTTGTGCTTTAAGTTTTTCATATCTACGATTGCCAATAACAAAGTCATAAACCAGCACAAGTAGTCCTTGAAGTAAAAATACATAATACGTTATGATTCTCCATGTGAGAACAGGCCAAAATGTTTTACCTTGAAATATTGTGCCAAAAATAATGACAAACATTGCTTCTGCACCACCACCAGCGCCAGGTGTTGGAATAAATCCAAGTGTAAGCCCACAAATTACGGATTGAATAAATGTGGTAAAGAATGTTATTCCTTGCGCTTCAATAGTTGCTATTGGCACAAACGCATAACAGATAAAGAAAGGAATTATGTTATTGACAAATATATCTGCTGATGCAAGGAATATTTCACTAATCAAAACAATAGGATTTGATGCAAGCGTCTTAAATGTCTTTTGATAGTTTACAACAAAACGCATAACTTTTCTAAAAGTTTTTTGATAGTTTTTGACTATATGCATTTTTGAAAGCAACTTCAAAATTCCAATAACAATTTTAGGTCCAAATCTTTTACTTACTGAAAGCAAAATTATAGATGAAAAAATTACAATATTGATTATAACAGCTACCCATGCAACTGTTGTAGTAAATGGGTCAGTTGTACTTCCATAAACAATACCATTATAGATTAAAACTGCTGAGCAAATGATAACATAAGATATCTGCCATGTAATATATCTCATAAGTGGAATGCCGGTTGCAATATCTCCACGTATTCCACGCTTATTCATGTAAAGCATTTGAAATGGCTGACCACCTGTGCTCATTGGTGTCAAGTTGTCATAATACTTTCCAAGTGCTGCCGTTTTATATGCCAAAAACGGTCTAGTCTTTTTGGTCGATTTTTTAATCAAAATCATTAATTTTAATGTTTCAATTAAAATTATAGCAACAACTATTGCGGCCAAAATGGCTATATATTTCCAATTTATAAATGGTGCATATACAGAACTTGGGTCATTACCTGTAAGCTGAACTATCAAAATAATAGCAAGTATTGCCATATTCAAAACAAAAGAAATAATGCTGAAAAGTTTTTTTCTTTTTGCTTTTCTTTTTGCCTTATTTTCTTTTTCTAATTGTTTTTGTTCTTCTGTTCTAATTTTATATTTTTTTGTATAATCTACAACCTTTTCAAACTGCAAAAATGGCAAGAATTTTTCTTGCTTATTTTTTATTATTAATCCTAATTTTTTCTTTTTTGCCAAATTTACACCTAATTTAATTTGTGAGATTAAAATTTATTAATACATATAATTTACCATTATATTCAAAATATGTCAACTTGAAACAAAAAAGTGTAGATAAAATCTACACTTAAATTAATACAAATCTTCATAAGCATTAACATAATATGTTACAACAAGGTTTTGTTTTGCTGTATCAATAATGCTGTTTTGATAATTTGACCATGTGCTTGAATAAATTGTGTCATAAATAAAGTCATACATAGTTTTGTTTGTGCCAAGCATGAGTTTCATTGTGTAAAGTTTGTCAGCATCTGTGTGGTCTAAATTTCTTACTTGCTCTATTGTAAGTTCGTTGTCAAACAATCCAGCATTGAAAATTATATGATAACCACTATAATTATCTTGGCTTACAAATACAGGGTCGCTAAGGTTTCCACCTTGTGGCATTGCATTGGCAAGTTCTCTGCTTGCATCAGCAAAATTTTTTGTCATTGTATCGCTTACTGTTGTATCAAGATTTACTGAATAATAATGCGTTGCATTAATCATACCTGTATCTTGACCATATTTGTAGATGTATTTGTTAAATGCTACTGCTTTTTCTTCTGTTGTTGAATAATTTGCAAGGTCGGCGCTGATTTCTGCCATAACTTCGGCAACTGTTTTTGTTACTTCTGTTTCTTTACCTTCTTCATCTCTTTCATGAACAACAGTTTTGTTTAACACTTTTTGATATTCTTCATCATATTCTTGTTGCGAAATAACACCAGTTTCTAAACTTGTTTTAAGTTCGCTTATTTCTTCAAGTTGTTCATCACTCAATTTTATTAAAACATGACTAACTGCAACAAATTTTCTTTGTTCCCCATTATCATTTGTGCCATAATCTCTGTGATAATAAACTTTGCTTGGGTCATCTTGCATTGCTTTTACATACGCAGCATAACTATCATCAAATGTTTCTGACATATATGTCTCATAACTACTTTCAACAAGTTGTTTATAGTAATCAACAACCTTTTTATTGAATGCGTTGTCTATAACTTGAATATATCTTTCGTAAACATTTTGAAGTTCTGTTGTATATTTGTTTTCTTCATGAATATTATAGATTCTTTCAAGTTCATAAATAAATGCAATTTTTTCACTTGTAGTGAGACCAAGATTTGAATATACAGCATCAAATTGTGCTTGATTTACATTTTTCAAATCTTCTATTGTTAAATTTTTGTTTTTGTAATTCAAAGTCAATTTTTTGATATATCTTTTGAATGCTTTTGCGCTGACTTCTGCATTACCTGTTTCGTCTTGCACAAAATCAGCAACTGTCAATTCGTTTTCTTCTGCTGGTTCTAGTTTTGGTGTGGTTGTTGTCCAAACGCCATCTTCATAAGACACTTTTTTCTCATACTCTTTATAGGCGTCAAATTCATTTGACTCTTCTTCATCTTCTTCGTCATCTTCTGTTTCTGTAATCTCATTTTCTATATTTTTGATTTGCTCATTTACAGAGTCAAAAGTGTCTTGCCAAAGTGCATTTTGCCAAACATTTTTGTTGAATATGACTTGACCATTATAAACCATTTCTTTATTAGCATTTTCTGTGATGAGTTCTTTTGCTTTTTCCAAAACAATTTGTCTATCAATAAGTCCGTCCAAAACTGTTTTTATTGCTTTTTCTGCTGTGTAGCCATAATATTGAACGTATTGATAACCATAATTGTTGTATGCTGTGATAAGGTCTTGTTTTGATATTTCTATATTTTCGCCAGCAGTTGCAACTGTTCTATTCAAATATTTTTCTGTGTTCCTCTGTACTAAACTACAGCCCGTAAACGCAAACGAACTTGATAGTAGCAAGCAAATAAGTATTTTTCCTAATTTTTTCACGATTAAATCTCCATAGTCTCGACACTATTATACATTATTTATTTACTAAAAGCAAATAATTAGACAAAAAATAATATATTAGTTTATAAAAATTTAGGTGATTAATTTTTCATATTTTTTAGTTTTTGATTTTACTTATTGTTATTTTTAATCAAATCAAATGATGTTTCAAAAACATCACACAAAATTTCTAACTTTTTTTTGACTGAATATTCGCTTAACATAAAATTCATTATTGCACCAGTTGGAGAATAATAAACTTCGATTCCAAGATTTTTTAATGTTTGACTTATAGTTTTATTCAACATGCTTTCCTTGTCATAAAACTCTGCTTGGCAACGTTCTCTATCAATAGAAATCCTTTTCACATCAAACTCTCTGGCAACATTTCTAAGCAATGCAACGCTTGATAAATTATTAATTTCATCTGGAACTTTGCCATATAAATTTTCAATTTCCAAAAGCACTTTTTCTCTTTTTTGTTTGCAATCAATTTGTTTAAGATTGTTGTATATTCTAAATCTATTTTCACTGCCATCAATATAGTTTTCTGGAATATAACAATTTGTGGCAACATCAAGTTTGATATCCTTGTATTGCTTTTGTTTTTGGCCTTGGATTTCGCCAACGGCTTCTTTCAAAATTTTACAATACATATCATAGCCCACTTTTGCCATATGTCCACTTTGTTCTGCCCCCAAAATATTACCACAACCACGGATTTCCAAATCTTTCATGGCAATTTTGAAGCCACTGACAAGTTCTGTAAATTCCATAATTGCGTTAAGGCGTTTGTAAGCATCTTCTGTGAGTGCCTTGTCTCTTTTGTATAGAAAATAAGCATATCCCAAATTTTTACTACGACCAACTCTACCTTTAAGTTGATATAATTGAGAAAGTCCCAAATTGTCTGCATCAACAACAATAAGAGTGTTTGCACTTGGCAAATCAATACCATTTTCTATAAGTGTTGTGCTAATGAGCACCTTTGTTTTGCCCTTATACAAATCCATGATTTGATTTTCTAGTTCGGTTGTTTCCATTTGACCGTGTGCAACACCTATTGCAATATCATTGCCGAGCAAAGTTCTTATATGATGTGCAAATTCATATATATGTTCCACCCTATTAAACACAATCAACACTTGCCCATCTCTGCCAAGTTCTCGATTAATTGCACTTAAAATCATTGTATCATTATACTCTGCCACATAGGTTTGAACAGACAAACGCCCCTTTGGTGCAGTTGCAATCACACTTATATCTCTAATTCCAACAAGTCCCATATGAAGTGTTCTTGGAATTGGTGTCGCACTCAATGTCAAAACATCTATATTTGACTTTAATCTTTTGATTTTTTCTTTATCTCCAACTCCAAATCTCTGCTCTTCATCAAGTATTAAAAGACCCAAATCCTTAAAGACAACATCACTGGATAATAACCTATGGGTGCCACAAATAATGTCAATTTGACCCTTTTTTAATCTTTCAATAATTTGTTTTTGCTCGGCTTTTGTTCTAAATCTATTCAAACACTCGACAGTTATTCCAAAATTTTCTAATCTTGCCTTGGCTGTGTTGTAATGCTGTTCTGCAAGAATTGTTGTTGGCGCTAAAAAGCAAGTTTGTTTGTTGTTGTGAGCAGCAACAAATGCAGCACGCAGTGCAACTTCTGTTTTTCCATAGCCCACATCACCACAAACAATTCTATCCATAATTTTTCCACTTTTCATGTCAGTCAAAATATCACTTATTGCACTTGTTTGGTCGTCAGTTTCTTCATAAGGAAAAGTGTTTTCAAATTCTCTTAATAACTTTTTATCAACTTCGTATTTATAGCCCTTTGCTTCTTCACGCTCTCTATATAACTGCACCAAATCAAATGCAAGTTCTTTCAAGTTCTTTTTTACTTTTGCTTTTGTATTTTCAAAATCTCGTGAGCCCAATTTATTTAATTTTGGTGCTTTGCCAGTTGAGACGTATGCAGAAATAAGCCCAATTTGTTCAGTTGGCAGATACAATTTGTCGCCACCATCATATTTCAAAACGATGTAATCTTTTTCATAATTTGAAAATTTTAATCTTTGCACTCCTTCGCAAAGTGCAATTCCAAAACTTTCATGCACAACATAATCGCCTGCCTTTGGCAAAGTAAACTCTTCTTTTTTGACACTTTCAACCACTTTTTTCTGTACTTTCTTTTTTTGCAATTCGTTTGCGCCAATAACAACAAATTTATCTTCAACAAAAATTGCTCCATAAGGAATATTTTGTTTTGAAATATAAATAATGTCATAATTTATATTTGTTGATTGCTCGTCATAGAATTCCACAGCCAAATTTTTACTTTTCAAAAAGTTTGATATATAATTTGCAAGTTCTTGTGTCCCTGCAAAAATAATAACTTTGTTTTCATATTCCAAATAATACTTCAAATCTTCTGCAAGCAAATCGAAATTGCCATGATAATTTGTTTCTGCACTTGTCTTGAAACTTAAAACTTTTTGTGGCTCAAAAATTCTGTTGCTTGTTGTTATTTGTTGAAAAGAAAGTTTTGTGTTTTTTATATCAAAAACTTTGTCAAAATGTATATAAAAATCTTTCAAAGAACAAAGCACTTCACCACTTTCTTGCAATGAATTAGAAATGCTTTCAAATTGCTCAAAATCTTGCTTGATTTTATCATAAATATACTTGACATCATCAAAAACCACAATGGCATCATCATTCAAATAGTCAATAATAGAAACGCCTTGTAAATAAGCCATTAACCAATTTTGTATATAAGAAAAATTTTCAGCTTCAAAATTAACTTTGAATTCTTCAAAATTTGTTTTTAATTTTATTTGTTTATTAGCATCAAGTTGTTTCAAAGATTTTTCAAAATCTTTTGTTATCTTTTCCAATAATTGAGACTTTGTATCAAAATCGAAACTTATCATAAAATTTGGTACTATATCAAAACTTTTGATTTCTTTTGTCTTCTTAAAAGTATCGAAATTAAAATGATAAATACTCTCAATAACATTATCAAAAAATTCGACTTTTATTGGATTTTGAGAAATATAATCATATATTGAAATTGTATCACCTTTGACACTAAATTCGCCCTTAAAAGATAATAAATCAACCCTTTTATATCCAATTTTAATTAAACTTTTAATGAATGTATTTTGGTCTATTTTTTGATTTGCTTTTACTGAAAGAATTGATTTTTGATACTCACTTTTTGGAGAAAATTTTTGCATTAAAACAGTAGGAGAAAGTATCAAACAATCAAGTTTGTTTTTTGAAAGTGAATATAACGTTTCAATATCATTTATCGTGTTATCACTTAGTGTTTGTTGATTAAGTGAAAAATTATTGATATCTGTGCCAAGCATTATTTTTGATTTTTTACCAAAGCTTTGCATCTCAGCATCAAGTTTTATTGCATTTGAAATATTGCCTGTTATATATACAATTTGTCTTTTTTGAGAACACAAAAAAAGTGCCTTTTCACCAAAAGAAAGGCCAAAAACACTAGTGCTTATATTATCACTCATTGCGTTTTGCAAGTCTTTCAAATTGTTATTGAAAATTGGCAACTCTTTCATATTCCTCCAAATTTATACAATTAGTCTTTTATAAAACTCTCTATTTTCTTGACTGCTTCTTCAACTGAATTTTCAAAAACTTCCAAATAATTTTTTGGTATTTTTCCAACGACATAATCAGCCAGATTGTATATCTTTTCTTCTGGCTTTATTCCAATACGTAGTCTTGGAATCTCTGTTGTGCCAGTCAATGCAACAATATTTCTCATGCCATTGTGTGTGCCTGCACTGCCATTTTGTCTCAATCTAATTGTTCCAAAAGGCAAATCTATATCGTCATATATTATTAACGTCTTTTCTGGTTTATAAAAATTTATAAGTTCTACTACTGCTTCGCCACTCAAATTCATATATGTCTGTGGTTTTGCGAGCACAACGCTTTTATTCAAAATATTGCCAGCGTATATCAAAGACTTGCCAAATTTTTTGCTTATTTCAATGCCATTTTCGTCTGCAAATCTATCTATGGTAATAAAACCGGCATTGTGATTTGTGCCAGCATATTCCATGCCATAATTTCCTAGTCCAACAATCAAAATCATATCAACTCCAAATTACTCTGCTTTGTAAGATACAAAACTTTTAAGTTTGTTTTCTGGTTTTATTACAACACCATCAACAATACAATGAGATGGCAAAACAACTCCATCACAAATTTTTGCATTGTTTTTGATTTGGCAAAAACTTTCAATAACTGCATTGTTACCAACAAATGAGTTTACTATTTCACTGTTTGTTATTGATGCACCATGCAAAATCACACTATCAGTAATTATATTATTTGAATTGATGATAACATCGTTTTCAATAACACTATGACCTTTTATTTGATTAAATGGCTTAATCACAGTGCCTTCGCCAATTTGACAATCTGCATCAATAAAAGTTGAAGTTGGGTCTTCAATAAAAACACCATTTTTCATAAAGTATGACAAAATTCTGTTGCGTAAAACTTCATTAACCATTGCAGTTTGCTTAAAGTTTAAGCACGTCATAAAGTCTTCTTCTTCAAAATACTGCATTTGTGGGTTGAGTAAACTTTCAATTTGCATCAAATATTTTGTTTCAAAAACATAACCACGTGTAAGTTTAAGCACACTCAAACTTTTGATTTTGAAGTATTCCATGATTTGCAGAAAGTTTTTTCTTTGAAATAGTGGCGTATCACTAAAAAGCACCAAAGTGTATTTGCAGTTTGTGTCCACAACTCTTTTAACAACAGGCAAAAA
This sequence comes from uncultured Eubacteriales bacterium, assembly GCA_902796635.1. Lineage (GTDB taxonomy): Bacteria > Bacillota > Clostridia > Christensenellales > UBA1242 > UBA9845. The sequence continues at coordinate 11,442 of CADBPU010000005.1, forward strand.
GTCATCGCCAAAGTTATATTCAGCATAGCAAATTTTTGTGTCATACACAGCATTTGCAACCCATTCAAGCATAGTTTTTCCACAGAGTTTTATTTCAAAAGGATTAACATTTCCAAATGCTTTGTTTTTTACTTTCAAAATCACAGTGCAAACATCGTCATTATTTTCAAGTTCTCTAAAATTTTGCACCATATCTTTTGTGCTTATTCCTTCCAATATTTCCATGAATATATAATATATATAAATAAAAAAAAAGTCAAATTGAATAATGTAAAATTATAAAATCCAATAATTGACTTTCCAATAAAGAATTAAAAGAGTTTTTTATTTTTTCTTTTCAAAGCAAAAAAATTTTGTAGTAATTTTCTGCAATCGCTTTCAAGCACACCAACAATGACATTTGTTTTTGTATTAAGAGATTGATTATTTAACAAATCAACACCACTTCCACATGCACCAAAGTTTGGCTCAGCAACACCAATCACAACATTTTTTATTCTGTGATTGACTATCGCCCCAGCACACATGGCACATGGTTCCATAGTCACATACAAGGTGTAGCCATTATCAAGTCGCCAATCTCCAAGTTTTTTGCAAGCACTTGCAATAGAGACAATTTCTGCGTGATATACTGAGCAATGCAGTTTTTCTTTTTTGTTATATCCACGCCCCACAACTTTGCCATCTTTCACAATCACACAACCAACCGGCACTTCATCATTTTTACGTGCTTTTTGTGCTTCTTTTATTGCAAGTTTCATAAATTTTTCATGTTCAAAATTACTTTCTTTTTCCATATAATTTCCTAATCTATACCAAGTTTACAATTTTCTTGTTTTTATAAATTTCTTTTTCAATAATATTATTTGCCACAACAAAAGCACTTGTCCAAGCCCATTGCAAATTGTAGCCACCACAAACGCCATCAACATCACAAAGCTCGCCACAAAAATACATATCTTTTTGATTTTTGCTCTCCAAACTTTGTGTCAAGCAAAACAAATCAACACCACCAGAAAAAACTTGGTTGTTGTCGTAGCAATCTACAACATCAAATTTCATATCTGTGATATTTTCAACAAGACATTCAATTTCTTGCTTAGACAAACTCTTGCTTGACTTTTCCAAAGGTATATTTGACCTTGTCAAAATTTCTTTTGAAAGTTGTGATGCAAACAAACTTTCAAGCAACGATTGCACATTTTCAAATATGTTCACTTTTGAACTTATTAAATCAAAAATTTGAAATTTTGAGTAATTTTTAAGCAAATTTACTGAAATTTTACCTTCAAAACGCTTATTTTTTGCAAAAATTGAAGAAATATTAAAAATACATATTCCACTCAATCCATGCTCTTTGAATAAAATTTCGCCAATTTCTATCTTTTCTTTATCACCAATTTTGGCTTTTACAAGCACATTAGAAACTCTTATGCCATCAAGTTTTTTTGTGTTCTGTTTGGTTTTTAGTGCAACAAGACTTGGTAAAATTTTGTTATATTTAATATCAAATTTTTTTAGAATATTTTGTGAAAACACATTAACACCACAAGCCATGATAACCTTTTTTGCTAAAATATCCAACTTGTCTGTTTTAATCAAATATTTATCATTTTTGCAATCGATGTCTTTAACTGTGGTTTCGCCAAAAAAGTCAATTTTTAATTTATTTATTTGGTTTATCAAAACATGTTGAACTGTTTTGGCACTGTTTGAAATTGGGTATGCCCTGCCTTCGTCGTCAAAATATATTTCAAGTCCAAATTTCTTAAACAATTTCATAGTATCTTGATAGTCAAAAACATGCAAAAAATCGTCTATGTTTTGATTGTAAAAACTACTAGACATATTTTTGTTTGTTATATTGCATCTGCCATTGCCTGTCACAAGTAGTTTTTTTGCGGGTTTGTCGAATTTATCTACAATACAAACTTTTAGCCCTTTTTCTGCAAGCAAAATGCTGGCTAGTGCTCCACTTGCTCCTGCACCTATCACGCAAACATCAAAATTTTGCATATTTTCTCCAATAATATTATTATACTACAATAGTAAATTATAAACAAGCAATTTGATTTTACAAAAAACAACTAGGAACCTAGTTGTTTTTAATTTATTAAATCTTGTTTTTATTACATCATTTTTAATTCATATCCAAAGACCTTTGCGTTTTGAATAAATGCGCTGTGGAAGTTTTCAATTTCTTCACCGCTCAATGTGTGGTCATCACTCCAAAGTTTTACGGAATATGTCATACTCTTTTTGCCTTGCATATCTGCACTTTGATAGATATCTTTGAGTGCAATTTCATATTTGAGATTTGTTGCAATTTTTGATAAATTGTCAATACTATCTGCATACACAACATTTTTGTCCATAACAAAGTTAAAATCTAAATTTGTTGCTTGATATTTGCTTGGCATTTTGATTTGAACTTTTTGCTCTTCAATCTTTGCAAAATCACTGTAATCCAACTCTAAAACAGCAACTGCTGATTTTTTGTTGATTGCATTTTTTGTGAGTGGGTGCAACAAAGCAATATATCCAACACATTTGTCATCAATCAAAATTTGAGCATTATTGACAGGATGAACAAAGTTTTTTGAAACTGCTTTGAGTTTGAAAGAAACATTTTTATTCAAGAATTCTTGCGCCATACTTTCAACAATATCTTTTACTTCAAAATATAACTCTTTTTCTGTCTTTTGCGTATTATATAAAGCCAATCCCAAATGTTTTTTCTCAATTACATTTTTATCTTCATCAAGTCCAACCACAACTCTGCCAATTTCAAATACACCAAAGTTTGAAAGCAAATTTTTATTTTCATTTATCACTTTTAAGATTGTTGGCATCATCTCGCTACGAATTTGGTTGTTCTCTTTTACAATACTATTAAGAATTTTTGCATAGCTTGTTGTTTCAATATTGAGATTTTTGTTTGATTCTTCATCTTCCCAAATATAACTATGAATTTCATTAAGTCCAAACTTTTCTGCGAGCATAAGTTTTAGGTCATACTCCATCAAATGCTCACGTTCTTGCTCAACGGGTTCAATAACTTCTTTTACTGGCTCTGGTTTTATGTTGTCATAGCCATATATTCTTGCGACTTCTTCAACGATATCAACAGGAATTGTAACATCCTTTGTTGCCCTGTATGTTGGTACTTCTATTTGCAAATTAAAGCCATCATTTTTTACTTTGAAGCCAAGAGCATTTAATGTTGAAATGATAAAGTCATTTGATAATTTTACGCCAACATAATGATTAATAAACTCAGCAGTGGTTGAAATTGTACGTCTTTCATAATGTTTGTTGTAAACATCGCTAAGACCACTAATAACCCTAACACCTTTATCAATATATCTCAAAATATAGAAATATCTACCTATGGCAACAGTTGTCATCTCTGGGTCAAGTGATTTTTCATACCTATTGCTTGCTTCACTTCTAAGTCCTAATTTTATTGCAGTTTTTCTTATACTACTGCTATCAAAACAAGCACCTTCCAAAATAACGCTGTTGCTGTTTTCAACAATTTCGCTATCAAGTCCACCCATGACACCCGCAATACACATTGGCTCCTTTTCATTACAAATCATCATTGTACCAGCATCAAGCAATCTATTTTGTCCATCCAAAGTTGTGAACTCTGTTGGTCTTGGCAAATCTCTAACTTCAATTCTTTGTGCAGCATTGCCATCAAAAGCGTGCATTGGCTGGCCAAGTTCCAACATGACATAGTTTGTAAGGTCTGCAAGCAAATTTATTGCTCTCATACCACATCTATAAAGACGAATTTGCACATTTTCTGGGCTTTCTTTTTTTGAAACATTTGCAATTTTGATGCAACTATATCTCAAACAACTATCTGTATATACTTCAACAGGGATTTTGTCCATTTGGGAATAATAATTAAGGTCATCAACAACAATATTTTTGAGTGGCTTATCAAAAAGCACTGCAATTTCTCTTGCAATTCCATAATGTCCCCAAAGGTCAGGTCTATTGGTCAAACTCTTGTTGTCTACTTCAAAAATTGTATCTTCAATTTGATATACATCTTTGATATCAGTGCCAAGTTTCACATCGTCAACAATTTCCCAAATGCCATCACTCTTTTCTGCAAGTCCAAGTTCTTCTTTACTGCAACACATACCATTTGATGGATAGCCAGCAATGATCGTTGCTTTGATTTCTCCACCAACAACTTTTGCACCAACTTTTGCAAACGCAACAAGCATGCCTTCTCTCACATTTGGTGCACCACAAATACAATCAACAACTCCGTTGCCTGTATCAACTTTGAGAACATGCAAATGATTACTTTGTGGGTGTGCTTCGCAAGACAAAACTTTTGCAACAATGATGCCACTGATATCTTTTCCAACATCATAAAAATCTTCAACTTCGGCAGTTGCCAAAGTAAATTTTTTTACGATTTCTGCTGGTTCTATTCCTTTTATATCTACAAAATCATTTATCCAATTCAAACTAATTTTCATAAATAAATTACCTCGTCTTTGTTTGGCTTAAAAATGGAATATTTCCACTATTCAAAGTCCTTATTTCCTTGATGTTGTATTTCATCATTGCAAGTCTTGTCAGTCCAAGTCCAAAAGCAAAACCTTGATATTTGTTTGTGTCAACACCACCCATTTTGAGTACTGCTGGGTGAATCATTCCACAAGGACAAAGTTCAATCCAACCACCATGTTTGCAAGTTGGGCAGCCCTTGCCACCACAAAATGGACATGTGACGTCAAGTTCAAAACTTGGCTCCGTGAAAGGGAAAAATCCCGGTCTCAATCTTACATCAACATCTTTTTTGAGAACTTTTGAAAGCATAGTTTTCATAAAGTATATCAAATTTGCGACATTGATATCTCTGCCAACCATCATACCTTCAAGTTGAAAAAATGTGTTTTCGTGGCTTGCGTCAACACTTTCATTTCTAAAACATCTACCCGGGAATATAACTTTGCATGGTGCACCATATTTTCTCAAAATTCTGTTTTGACCTGCACTGGTTTGAGTTTTCAAAACTTCTCCATTATCAAGCCAAAAAGTGTCTTGCATATCTCTAGCTGGGTGATTTCTTGGAACATTTACTGCATCAAAGTTGTTATACTCTGTTTCAACTTCATTTCCGTCTTCAACAATAAAGCCCATACTCTTGAAAACTTCTTCAACTTCTTTCTGTACAACTGATATTGGATGCAAACTACCTTTTTTTGATGTGCTTGGTATTGTTATATCAATCTTTTCTGCACTATTTATTTCTCTTTGCAGTTCGAGCGCTTTTACTTCTTGAATTTTGTTTTGCAAAACACTTTCTACATATTCCTTAAAATTGTTTATTGCAATGCCCATTTCACGTCTACTTTCACTAGGAACATCTCTAAGCCCTTGCAAAAGGTCAGTAACTTTTCCTTTTTTACCCAAAAAAGCAACTCTTAATTCATCAATCATTTCCATAGAATTTGCATCATTAATCACTCTATCAAATTCCATTTTTAGTTCTTCAATTCTTTCTTTCATCATTACTCCTGTTTTTTTATTGGTTAGACAACTTTAATAAATTATTTTTATGATTAAAAAAATCGCCCTCACAAAAAATTGCAAGGGACGACTGAATAATCGCGATACCACCCTAATTGCCATAAAAATATGACCACTCATCATAAGCTTTGTGTGGGCTTGCTACCACTTGATATTTCTATCAAAAGCTCCTGCAAACGAAATTTCAAATTGATAGTTGCCACAAATGCTTCCAGCCGCGACATTTGCTCTCTTTTGGACACACAATTCTACTATATTTGCAATCATTGCTTGCTTTTATATTTTATTATTATAAACAAATTTTGTCAAACAAAAATACTTATAATTTATTTGTTATAGTTTTTATTCATTGTTAGCACCATTATTAACACCATCAGCAATCTCTTCGTCTTGCTTGTTATCTTCAAGTTCATTTTGAATTTCTGTTGTGAGAAGTTCTGCATTTGTTTGTTTTAAGGAATCTTTAATTTCCTTATATTGTTGTTTTAATTCCTTCTTTTTTTCTTTTACATCTTTTTTATATTCTGCTTTAAGTTTTTTATACTCCTGTCTTAATTCGCTTTTATGCTCGTGATATTCTGTCTTTGCTTCTTCTTTCTTTTGCTTTTTTAATTTCTTTTTGAAACTCTTTTGCAAATTTGCTTTGTTCTCTTTTCCTAAAAGCAATCTCACAATATTTTTTCTATGTGCCACCCAAACAAGTGTGAAAATTGCAAATAATAACAAATTTAGAACTAACAGAACAGATAAATCGCCTTTGTATGTCAAATTGTTTTTGTAGCCCTGTATAACAGTCATAAAGGATATGATGACAAGTGATGCAACAGAGCCATAGTCAAAAAACCAAACATAGATAAACCCACCAACAAATGCAATGAGTAGCCATAATGGATTTGCAACCATAAAAACGCCCAATGATGTTGCAACACCTTTTCCACCCTTAAATTTGTATATGACAGGAAACATATGGCCTACAACTGCGCTTAATCCTGCCACATAAAGTCCAATTTCTGCATTGAGCCCAGTATATTTGAAAAGAAACATGCCAGCAAGTGATGGTATAATACCTTTGAGTGCATCAAGAATTAATGTCAAAAAGCCAAGTCCAACACCATATGTTCTTAACATATTCATAGTGCCGGGATTTCCACTGCCACTTTGTGTAATATCACTATTATGTCTTTTGCTTATAATTCTTGCCCAAGAAATATTGCCTACAAAATATGAAAAAATTACAAGTAAAACATATTCTAGAACTGCCATCATGCCTCCTTTTTAGATAATTATTTTTTATTCATTTTTTGTTTTGAACTCAATTTTGATTGGTGTACCAGATAAGTCAATGTTTCTTCTAAATGCATTTTCCAAATACCTTTGATAAGAAAAATGCACAAGCGAACTATCATTTGCCTGAATTGTAAAAACCGGTGGATTGAAACCAGTTTGACTGACAAAATAAAATTTCAATCTCTTGCCATATCTTGATGGTGGTTGACTTATGCTTACTGCATCTTGCAAAATTTCGTTCAATATGCTTGTTGACGTCTTTTTGCTTGCATTTTCATACGCCTTCAAGACTGCTGGCATCAAAGTGTTGAGTCTTTGACCTGTTTTTGCCGAAACAAATATTGGCATATAATAACTCATAAAATTTAATTCTTTATCCAATTTTTCTTTGTAAAAATTGATTGTGTGTTCGTCCTTATCAACCAAATCCCACTTGTTGATTACAACAACGCTTGGTTTGCCTTGCTCGTGTACATAACCAGCAATTCTAATGTCTTGGTCGCTCAAACCCTGGCTTGCATCAAACACAATAACAACAACGTCTGCTCGCCTTATTGCTTCCATACTGCGAAGTACAGAATAACTTTCAACACTTTCAAGTTCTATACTTCTCTTTCTTCTTATGCCTGCTGTATCAATCAAAATGCACTCTTTTCCATCAAAAACAAAAGGTGTGTCTATTGCATCTCTTGTTGTGCCTGCAACATTTGAAACAACCATTCTGCTTTCTCCAAGCAATTTGTTTGTTATACTGCTTTTGCCTGCATTTGGTTTGCCTACAATTGCAATTTTGATTTTATCTTTATTTTCTTCAAAATCAATTTCATCAAAGTGTTTTACTACAACGTCAAGTAGGTCGCCAACACCCTGACTATGCTCACTAGAAATTGGATATGGCTCACCAAGACCTAATGCATAAAACTCGTATAAGTTTTCCAAATAGTTGTTATCACATTTATTCACAGCCAAAACAACTGGCTTTTTTATTTTTTTAAGAAGTGTTGCAACTTCTTCATCTTGTGCAGTTAATCCAGCCATGCCGTCAACAAGCATTATGATAACATCAGCAAGTTCCATTGCAATTTGCACTTGATGCAAAATGTTTTTGTTTACTTCGGTCTTTTCATGAATATCAATACCACCAGTATCAACAAGCCAAAAGTTATGATTAAGCCACTCGGCATCTGCATAAATTCTATCTCTTGTGACGCCGGGTTCATCTTTTACTATACTAATTCTTTTGCCAACGACCTTATTAAAAAATGTACTTTTACCCACATTTGGTCTGCCAATTATTGCAACAATAGGTTTTTTCATAATGTTAATATTTTAACATAACAAAACGAATTTAGCAATTTATATTTATCAAATTTTATTTATAAATGTTGTTTTTTGTCGCAATTTTTGTTTGCTGGACAAAATTTGCAATATCTTTTATGTTTGATAATGCCAAATATAAAAAATATAAACACACAAATCAAAGTAAACACAATTATTGAAACAATGCCACTCAAAACTCCATTAAAGATAAAATAATTTGCAATTTTATACACCACAAAACTCAAAGCATAACTAATCGCAAATTGCAACAGACAAGCAAAAAGTGTCCACTTTCTGCCAATTTCTTTAATCATAACGCTAACAGTTGAAATACATGGCAAATATAATAGTGCAAATACCAAAAAAGATAAACTGCTACTTGCAGTCAAACAAAATGCACTTGTTGATAGTAGCAAACTGTTTGAAATTTGATTTAGGCCACCCGTCCCATCAAGCCCGTTGATTATACCAATTGTGCTGACAATTATTTCTTTTGCAACAAAACCACAAAGTATTGCACTGACTGCCCCAGCAGTTCCAAAACCAAGTGGGGAGAAAATTGGCGATAAAAAATTTGAAAGTGTTTCAAGCATACTTTCACCCACATGATACTGAAACCTAAAATTGCAATTTTGAAGTATCCAAACAATGCAAGAAAAACCGAGCAAAACACTACCTGCACGAAGCAAAAATTGCTTTGCATTATAATAAACATTTTTTGAAATCTTTTTGAAATTTGGAATTCTATACTTTGGCAACTCCATAACAAAAGTTGTTTCATTACTTTTTAGAATTGTTTTATTCAAAAAATAACTAACACATAGTGCAACAACAACGCCCAAAACATACAAAAAAATTATTATAAGCACTTTGAACTTTGGAAAAAATGCATTGCAAATAATCAAATATAATGGCAGTTTTGCTGTGCAACTGATATATGGTGTTAACATCGCAGTTTTTATTTTACTGTTTTTATTTTCTAAATTTCTGCTTGAAAGTGTTGCAGTTGTGCTACAACCAAAACTCATAAGTAGCGCAAAAATGCTTTTGCCAGACAGTCCCAATTTTTTCAAAAAATCTTCAAAAATAAAAGCAACACGAGACATATAGCCACTATCTTCCAAAATGTAAAGTCCCAAAAACATAAGAATGACTTGTGGCAGAAAGGAAAACAATGAAACGACAGAACCACAAAAAGCATTGGAGATAAAATCAGCAACAAACTGATTGCTAATTTTGTTTTGAGCAAAACTAGAAAGTGGGCTCAACATCAGTTCTGCAAAATTAGATAATGTACCCGAGAGCATTGTTCCAAAACTGCCAAATGTAAAGAAAAATAGACCTGCAATAATTACAAAAAAAATAGGAAAACAAAGCCATTTGTTTAAGCAATATTTATCTATTTTTGAATAACCATAAATTTTGTTGTTATCTTTTGAAACACAGTTCGATAAAAATTTTTTAATGATAATAAATCTCAAATTTATCACTTTTTCTAATGTATTATTTTTTTCTAATATATTTATTATGTCATTTTTTTCTTTATCTGTAATTTTTAGTTTTGATATTACGCTCTCATCTTGCTCTAAAATCTTTATTTTTTCAAATATTGATAAATTAAAGTTTTGATTATATTTTGGCAAGTAATCACTGAACATATCTTGTAAATCAGTAATATATGAAAATATGTCTATATGAGAATAAGTATCAATTTTGTTTGTTTCATTTTTTTCTTTTTTATCATTTGTGTTTTTTACTGCATAATTCAAAACTTCTTTGCTCTCTTTTTTGTTTTGTGCATTGATAAAAAAACATTTTAGCCCCAATTCTTTTTCAAACTTTTCTTTATCAATTTTAAGTCCATTTTTTACAAATTCATTTGCCATATTCACACAAACAATGGGACGGATTCCCATTTCAACCAGTTCAAAAGTAAGTAGCAAATTTCTTTCCAGATTATTGCCATCAATAATGTTTATGACTTCACAATCTTTGTGAGTTAATAAATATTCCTTTGTAACTCCTTCTTCAAAACTAAATGGGGAAAGCGAATATGTGCCAGGTAAATCTGTTATTACAATTTCTTGACCATCAAACTTTATTCTCTTTTCTTTGTAATCTGTTGTAACGCCATGCCAGTTGCCAACATGTTCTTCTGCATTTGAAAAAATAAAAAAAAAAGTGGATTTACCAGTATTTGGATTGCCAACAAGCACTATATATTTCATAATTCAATCTCCACTTCTATACTTTTTAATATACTTCTTCTCAAACAAAGAGAATAATTTTTTAATGCAATCAAATAACTGTTTTTTAGTGGTGAAATGGATAGCACCTTCACCATTTGACCCGTGATTAATCCAAGTTCCAAAAGTCGTCTTTTGATACGTACGTCTGCACTTAAATTTATTATTTTGCCAACTTCCCCCGTTTTCAAATCACTCATTTTTTTTGTAATCATAACACTCCAATATTTCATTATATTTTACTTTGATAATTAGTTATCTATGACAAAATGTCATATATTGTATTTTATTTTAATAAAAATATAAAAGGAGTTGTATGGAAACATCTTTTTGTGAACTTAAAGGCAAAGAAGTTATTAACATTGTTGATGGCAAAAAACTTGGCAGGATAATTGACATAGTTTTTGATACAAATTGTGGACGTATGCTCGGCATTGTTGTGCCAAGCTACAACAAAAGTTGGAATATTTTTAAGCAAAGCGATGATATCTTTATCCCTTGGGGCTCAATCTGCAAGTTTGGAGATGATGCAATACTTGTGCAAATATTTATACCAAATCAAAAGGAAATCTTTGCAAAAAAAGGCAGATTTGTTCGCACTGCATCACACGGCGAAACTCCTGCTTATGCTCAAAATATCTCAATAGACAATTCAGTTGAAACTGAAAGTACAAAAAATTCAAATAATGCTGAAAACAGACAAATACAAAATATTGGCTATACCACAAATCAGGATTTTGAAAGATCAGCTGACATTAATGACACTCAAATATAACAAAACTTATTTTTGTACACAAAAAGATATAACACGTCAAAAAAAAGCAAAGTTTTTACTAACATAATTTGAAATGCTGTTTTAATATATTTATGTGGTTATTTATGTCGAGTATATTGTGATAGACAACATGGTTATTGATGTACTAATACTTCTTTTAACCAAATCTATGCTAAAAATAAATACTAAAAAAATCTTTATATTTTTGAGTGCATTTTTAGGAACTATTATCGCATTGATATCACCATTATTAAATAGCACAATCAACATTATAATAAAGATACCTCTATCAATATGCATGGTTATGATTTGCTACCATCCAAAAAAAATAAAACTATTTTTTGCAGAACTTTTGGGCTTTTATATCTCAACTTTTGTTTTGATTGGTGCTTGCCTTGGTATTTGTGAAATGCTGGGCATAAAATATATCATTTCAAATGGCGTTTCTTATGAATATAACTTTCCCGTTGGCTTTGTGCTTGTTGTTTGCGCTGTGATGTTTGTAGGTATAAAAAATATAATAAAACTCGTTTCAATAATTCACAAAAATGATAAATACATATATCAAATAACACTAATAGAAAATGATAAATCAATAAAAATTTCAGCATTTTTAGATACAGGCAACAAGTTGATTTTTAACAATAAACCAATATCAATAATAAACTACAAAACATTTGAAAAACTATACCCTTCAATTTTGCTTATGGATATATTATTAAAAAAACAACTACCACTAAAAAACTCTACATATTTTGAAATCAAAAGTTTAGGAAATCCACAAAAGATATTAATTTTTGAAATTGAAAAAATTGTTATAGACAAAAGAGAAATAAATAACCCACTTGTTGGATTATCACTAGAAAACTTTGAAAAGCAAACGCACAGCGACATGATTATTTCATCAAATTTGTTAGGAGAATAATATGAATATTTTTAAGATTAAAGAAAAACTAAAAAAATTATTTTGTGGAGATATATTTTTAGACAACGAAGAACTAATTTTATTTTTATGTGGAAACGAAGCCCTGCCTAATCCCCTTGATAGTGAAACTGAACTTGAATATATCGAAAAGGCCGAACAAGGAGACGAAAGCGCAAAGAGCAAATTGATTGAGCATAATTTGAGACTTGTTGTTTATATTAGTAAAAAATTCAGCAACACAAATGTGGAACTTGAAGACTTAATTAGTGTTGGCTCCATTGGATTAATCAAGGCAATAAACAGTTTCAAACTTGAAAAAAACATAAAACTTGCAACTTATGCAAGCCGCTGTATCGAAAACGAAATTTTGATGCATTTGAGAAAAACCAGCAGATTAAAAGCCGAAGTGAGTCTTGATGAACCGTTGACTGTTGATGGAGATGGAAACGAGCTTGTGCTTGGTGATATTTTGAGTGTTGAAAGTGATAGTGTTACAAAAAATATAGAAAAGACAACAGAAAAGCAACTTTTATGGCAATGCCTTGAAAAACTAAACTCAAAAGAAAAAGAAATCATGATGCTACGTTTTGGACTTGGAAATCACAAAGAAAAAACTCAAAAAGAAGTGGCTGATGAACTTGGAATAAGCCAAAGTTATATAAGCAGAATTGAAAAAAAGATTGTTTCAAAACTAAAAAAAGAACTATTAAAAACATATTGATAATAATTCAAAAATATTCGTCAAATTAGTTAATAATTTGACTTTTATTTTTTATTGTAATAAAATATTTTTGAGGTACTTATGAGAGATTTTGAAATATCAACAGATAGTAATTGCGATTTATATGCAAATGAAATAAAAGAATTGGAAATTTATGTTGGTCATTTGAACTACACTTTTTCAAAGGGAAATGAACTAACAGAACATTTAGATAATTTTACAGAATATAGCGAATATGTAGATTTTTACAACAAAATAAGAAGTGGTTATGTTGCAAAAACTTCAATACTCAGTTTACAAGCACACATTGACCTATTCACAGAAATGGCAAAAGCAGGAATAAAAAAAGTTTTGCATATTGCACAAAGTGATGGATTGAGCCCAACGATTGACAATGCAAACAAAGCAATAGAAATGGTAAAAGAAGAATACCCTGACATTGACTATGTTGCTATTGAAAGTAAAACAACCACAATAGGAGAAGGTTTGCTTGTCAAAATCGCTTGTGATATGAGAGACAAGGGCAAAGATAGACAAGAAGTAATTGATTTTATACAAAACAACAAATGCAAAATTCAACATATTGTTATGGTTGATGACCTTACATGCTTAAAACGTGGTGGAAGAATAAGTGGACCAAAAGCCATGATTGCCACAATGCTTAACATAAAACCAATCATTGAATTTGGAATGAATGGCAAACTTGATGTTTACAGAAAAGAAATGGGTGTCAAAAAAGCACTCAAAAGCATGGTTGAAGAATTTAAGTCTCACACACTAAACAAACAATATCCACTTTGCTATATCGTTCACTGTGATAATTCACAAAGAGCAGAAGAATTGCAACAAATGGTTTTTGCAGAAACAGGTATAAAACCAGAATTGAGAATTATGGGACCAATCATTGGCGCACATGTTGGCCCGGGTGGAATTGCTCTTGGATTTTTGAGCAATGAAGATAGACCATTTTAATAAATTACCATGGTTTACCCATGGTTTTTTTATGCAAAAAACATTTACATAAAAAAATGATTTTTATAATTTTTTATATAAGAATATGAGAAAATGACAAAAAAATGTTATTTTTTAATGTTTTTTTGCTAATTTTTTACATTTTTTTTATATTTTTGAATATTTCTTTTTAAGTAGGCAACCATAAAAGCATAGGAGTTTTTATGGCAAATAAAGTAAAAATTTGTGGGGTTGATACTTCAAATTTACCAAAACTATCAAACAAAGAAATGGAAGAATTAATGCAAAAATTGAAAGCCGGAAACAAAGAAGCAAAAAAACAATTTATTTTTGCAAACTTGCGTCTTGTGTTGAGTGTAGTGCAAAGATTCAATCCAAAAAACCAAAATCCAGATGACCTTTTTCAAGTGGGCTGTGTTGGACTTATCAAAGCAATAAATAATTTTGACACTTCTCTTAATGTAAAGTTTTCTACTTACGCTGTGCCTATGATTATTGGCGAAATCAAGAGATTTATGCGCGATAGCACAAGTATGAGAGTATCAAGAAGCATAAGAGATACTGCATATCAAATACTCAAATGCAGAGAACGATATGCAAAGGAACACAAAACTGAACCATCACTGGAACAGATTTCAACAGACCTTGGAATAAGTGTGAAGGAAGTATCTTTTGCACTTGATGCTTTAAGTGAACCTGTGAGTATGTATGACCCCGTGTATAAAGATGGTAGTGAAACAGTAAGAGTTATGGACCAAATTGGCGACAGCAAAAACAATCAAGATGAATGGATTGAAAATTTTGCGCTTAAAGATGCACTAAAAAAATTGTCAGCAAAAGAAAAACAAATTGTGCTTATGAGATATTATTTAGGCAAAACACAAATTGAAGTCAGCAACGAAGTTGGCATCAGTCAGGCACAAGTCAGCCGACTTGAAAAAGAAGCAATAAAAAGTATGCGAAAAGATATAATTTAATAAAAATAATAAAAAATCAAGGTAAAAACCTTGATTTTTTATGTTTTTTTGCTTATTTTTTATTGATTTTTATTTTTTTAGTCTATTATTCTTTCCCTTAAACTCTAAAATAAGAGAAGAACGTTTGTTGAATATTCTAGAAAAAATTCTTTCTTCGTACTTTGAAAGTACTTGTTCAGGACTTAAATTACTCGTTATTATTGTTGACTTTTGTTTTGTTATTCTTTCATTCAAAAGAAGTAATAAGTATTCTTTTGTAACATTCTTTCTTATAGGTTCTGTGCCAAGGTCATCAATAATCAAACAATCAGTGTCAATCAAACTTTTTAGATGCTCTTTTTGTTCCAAACTTGAAAGGTGGTCTTCTAAAAACATATTGTTCATATCAAAAGCGCTCAAAAACAAAGTTGTGTATCCTCTTGAAACAAGTTCTTTTGCAAGGCATCTTGTGAGA
>CADBPU010000006.1 GCA_902796635.1 uncultured Eubacteriales bacterium
AATGCTTTTTCTTGAGCATTTTTTGTCAAACCTGCAAATGTTGGAATAAGTATTGCACTCAATATACCGATAACTGCAATAACTATTACAAGTTCAACGATTGTAAATCCTTTTTTTCTATTTTTCATATTTTTTCTCCTTTTGGGTGTGGTTTTTTGTTATACAAAATTATATTATCCACGACTCTGTTATATTTTTGCATGTTTGTCATAATTTGTCAAACAAATTAAAGCAGTATTTTAATAAAATTTTTAGAAATATTAAAGACGTATGCCAAACAATTATATTTTATGCAAGAAATTTGTAAATATTACTTTTATAATAATATAATGAAAAAATATTAAAAAAAATAATACTTCTTAAATATTTTCAAATCGTATTGACAAATACTAAAATTTGTTCTAAAATATGCTTGCAATAATTTGCACCCTTAGCTCAATTGGATAGAGCGTTGGTCTACGGAACCTGCTCGGCTTGTCATTTTATTTGCTCATTTTGTAAAATAACAAAATTTCGCTTTTACTAATGACACCTACGCTCCCACAAAATTAAATAATTTTGCGGGTACCCTATTAACCTTTGGTTCTTATTGTTGTAAAAATATAATTATAATTTATTAATTGCACCCTTAGCTCAATTGGATAGAGCGTTGGTCTACGGAACCAAAGGTTAGGAGTTCGAGCCTCTTAGGGTGCACCATAGAAAGCTACCACGTTGCGTGATAGCTTTTTTTATAAGTTTAATATGGTTTAATTTATAAATTAATTACTTTTGTACTAAATAAATAAGCCGACATGATTATGCCGACTTTTTTTGATTTTAATTATGATAAATATAATATAATATAATATAATATAATATAATATAATATTAATTTTATTATAAACACGTAAATGTTTTATTATCTTATTTTTTATTATCTCTCATCCCCTACATAAAACAAAGACAAGGTGCCAGGACCGGAATGTCCACCAATAAAATAGTTGAGCGGTACTATTGTTGGTTCAATTCCATAGTACTCTAAAATCATTTTTGATAATTTTTGCGCATCACCTTCGCAATCTGCATGACAAATAAAAATATCAGCACATTGTGGTTTATAATTCTTTGTCATTATATCAAACATCTTTTTTATTACAAGTTTTCTGCCAAAAATTTTATTTGTTACAACAAGTTTTCCATCATTATCAACTTTCATCAATGGCTTTATTTGTAGTAAATTTGCAAGTTTTGCACTTGTTTTGCTTACTCTCCCACCTTTAACCAAATATTTAAGGTTGTCAACTGTGAATATGTGTTGTATTTTTAATTTAATCTCGTTTGCATAATCTATAAGTTTCTCTAATGTCATATCATTTTCTTGTGCTTTTTTTGCTACAAGCAAAACAAAAAGTCCATGGCCAGCGGCAGCACATAAAGAATCTATTACATACACTTTATTATCATTTTTTTTATTAAGTTCCTTAGCAGCATAAACAAAGCTATTGCAAGTTCCACTCAAACCACTTGAAAATGATAGATGCAGTATATTTTTACCAGATTTTATATGTTCGTTCAAAAAATTATATGCTTCATTTTGATTTACTTGTGTGGTTTTTACATCGGCACCATTTCTCATATTCGCATAAAATTGAGTGGCTGGCATCAAATTGGTTTCCGTATTATATTCATAGCCGTCAACGAAATAGTTGACAGGACAAACTTTTATATTGTACTTTTCCAATACTTCTTTTGGTAAATCACAAATGATTTCTGTTGTAATAATCAAATTTTCCATATTCATCTCCTAAAAACATTACATTTTTGTTATATGACAATATAATATTTTTTTCTACCTACTTAAAGTATTTATAATTCTACATTTTTTTATGGAAAAGTAGATAAATTTTTTAATTCTACTCAAAGTAGAATTGTAAAAAAAGTTGCATTAAATGATTTTGTATTGTATAATTTATTATATGGAAAATATTAATAAAATTATTGGTGGAAACATATCAAAATATAGAAAACAACTTGATTTAACACAAGTAGAGTTTGCTGAACGTCTTAACTATTCTGACAAAGCAGTGTCAAAATGGGAGCGTGGAGAATCTATACCAGATGTTGCAACCTTGATAAAAATTTGTGAAATGTTTGGCATTTCTATGAATGAGTTGTGCTATGAGAATAAAACAAAAAAATCAAATATTGTTATGCCAAGCAAAAAATTAAAACATTTTTACATTACTCTTTTATCTGTTGGGCTCTGTTGGCTACTAGCCACAATAGTATTTACTTGCTTACTTGTTTTCGCTCCTACACTATACGGAAAATGGTTGGCATTTATTTACGCACTGCCTGTAAGTGGAATTGTTTTGATTGTTATGAACAATAGATGGGGCAAAAAAATTTATAATCTATTTTTTGTTAGTTTAATTATTTGGGGTTCACTTCTTGCAGTGTGTTTAACTGCAAACACACCTTCAATAAATTGGCTATATCTTATCGGCATACCACTTGAAATATTGACAATTATTTGGTATCTATTCAAATCTAAAATCATAGAAAAACTACATGGATTAAAAAAATATAAGCAATCAAAAAAACAAACAAATAATCAGTAAAAATGCATATTGACAAGAATTGTTGTTTATGTTAATATAATAGCAGAGGAAAATATGAATAATTATCAAAAAAGTCAATTATTTCGTTTGTCATTAATAATTTTATCCTTAAAAAACACTGTCAAATTTTATAACAATATGTTATATTACTTAAATCTTGAACATGGCAAACTCAATAAAGAAATTAAAAAACATGATAAAGAATTTGAAATGTATACAAGATTCAAAAACGGCGAAAAAATTGATATTTCGGTTTATAGCAATTTGTCTGCTTTGATTGAATGCGAAAAACTACAAACTGAATATAAACAAAAAATTAAAACTATCCAAGCACAAATAAAAAAGTGCGAGAATTCACAAAAAAAGATGACTGGTAAAAATGAAGACAATAATTCAAATTTGAACAAAATATTTAATAATTAACAAAAATGAAGGCAAAAAACCTTCATTTTTTTATATTTTTCTTAATTTATTATTTATTTGACCATTGTTGAAAGTGCAACCGCAAGCGCATTTGGACCAATATGACAACTGACACTGAGTGAAAGTGGGTCAACCCAAGTGATTTTGCAATTTGGTATCTGTTCTTGAAGCTCTTGCTTAAACTCCTCTGCTATTGACTTATCCAAAGTGTATGCAATTGAAATATTAAGTAATCCTTTTTCAAACTCTTTTGCAAAGCGTGTTTGAATATCTTTTTTTACTGCAAAAATCATCATCTCTTTTGCCTTTTTTACAGTCAATGCTTTTTGATAAGAATCTAACTTCCCACATTGAATTTGCAAAACAGGTTTAATTTTAAGCAAAGTACCAATCATTGCAGCTGTTTTGGTTATTCGTCCACCCTTTTTTAGATATTTAAGGTCAGGAACCATTATATATATACTGTTTTCTTTTTTTGTTTCTTCAAGATATCGTACAATTTCTTCTGGTGATTTACCTTTTGAAGCCAAAGTTTGAGCATCATATACACTTTGTTTTTGAGAAAGTGATATACGTTGATTGTCTGCAACAAAAACTTTTCCTTCAAATTCTGTTCTTGCTATGTGTTTTGCTGTTTCCAAACTTGATGACAATGCACTACTCATTGGAATGTGAACTATATAATCATAATCTTTTAATATATTTTTCCAAAACTCTATAACCGCATAAATGCTTGGTTGACTTGTGAAAATTTCTAAACTCTTTATTTGTTTTTCAAAAAACTCATCAGCAGTTAAATTTATATTCTCAAAATATTCTTCTCCGTCAATCAAAAAAGACATCGGTAAAACAAAGATGTTTTGACCAATGACATCTTGTGGCAATATTCCAGAATTACTATCTGTTGTTATTGCAATTTTCATACGTACTCCAATGCATTAATGATACAAAATTTTGCAAAAAATGTCAATAATTATTTTTCATAATGCAACATAACAAAATTTGCTAAATCATTAAAAATAATAAAATAAAACTAGCAAAAAAAATAAAAAAATCAAAAATTAAAGTTTTTTTATAAAAAATCGCCATTTTTTTATGTTTTTTTTGGCTATTTTTATTTATTTCATGTTTTTAACAATATCAACCAAATGAGAACTCGCTCCAAGCAATTCTTTTTTTGAAGAAAGTTTAAGTTGATATTTTTTGAAAATTTCAAAAGTTTTATCGTCCATTTTGTTCAAACAATCTCGCATATAATCACTTGCTCCATCTGGTGCAAAAATTTTCAATCTTTTTAATCTACAAATCTTGTTGTACTTATTTATATCACTCATTCTTTCAAAAGAATATAAATCTTCTGGTAAATTTTTTATATGAAAATTTTTATCAACTCTTCCATTTTTTATGCTTTCCAAAATATTATTATCTCTAAATCCATGCAAAAGTATCGCGTACTCGTTCATATAGTAAGCAATAAAAATTAGCCCATCTTTTTTGGTTATTCTTTTTGCTTCGTTCAAAATTTTAATCTTGTCTTCAAAACTTGTTGCATGATATATTGGTCCAAACAAAATTGTGGCGTCAAAAGAATTTTCTTTTAGCATACTCAAATTTTTTGCATCACCCAAAAAAGTTTTTACTCCACTCTGTTTGCTTCTTAAAACTTTCAAGTTCTTTTTTACATACTCAACTGCTGTCACATCATAGCCCATGTTGCATAGATCAATTGCATATGCACCTGTGCCAGCGCCAATATCTGCAATCTTTTTGCAATGATATTTTTTGAGATATTTTTTTAAGTACTCCATTGTCACAAAAAATTCAACTTGTCCATGTTTGCGCCCTAGTCTTCTATCTTCATCAAATTTTTCATAATATCGTATTAATTTGTCCATATAAAGATTATATCATAATTTTGAATATTAAAAAAATAAATATAGATTAAAACAAAAAATGAGCATCCTTTATGGTTTTGCTCATTTTTATTCGCATTATTTTTTTGCAACTATTTGTTGCTGATATAAACAATTATTTAAGTTCAACAGTAGCGCCAACTGCTTTGAGTTTTTCTGCAATTTCTTTACCTTCTGCTGGTGCAACATTTTCTTTAATAACTGATGGAACGTTGTCGCAAAGTGCTTTTGCTTCGCCAAGACCAAGACCTGTGATTTCTCTAACTACCTTGATTGTTGGAATTTTTTGTGCTGCGTCAATAGCTGTCATATGAACAGTTACTGATGTTGGTTCTTCTTCTGCTGCTGCAGCTGCTGCTGGTGCTGCACCAACTGATACTGCTGCTGCGCTTACTCCAAATTCTTCTTCTATCATCTTAACTAATTCGTTAAGTTCTACTACTGAAAGTTCTTTAACTTCTTCTACAAATTTCTTCAAATCTGCCATTTTTAATTTCTCCTTAAAATTATATTTTTAATGTTTTTTTATGATTTTTTTATATTTTTTGCTTAAAAATCATTAAAATAAGCAAATTTTTTATTATTTTTTGTCTGCAACTGCTTTAAGACCAATAGCAAGTTTTTGCATAGGTGCTTTGAGTAAGAATGCAAGTTTTGCATAAAGTTCTTCTCTTGAAGGAATGTTTGCAAGTTGTTTTACATATTTTTCATCAACAACTTTTCCATTTACGATACCGAACTTTATTTCCAATTTTTCATTTTCTTTTGCTGCATTGCTGATAACTTTTGCAACACCAACTTCGTCTTTATAGTCTATTGCAACACTTGTTGAACCATGAAGATATTCATCTGCGCCTTCAATACCAAGTTCTTTGAGTGCTCTTTGAAGCAAAGTGTTTTTGTAAACTTTGTAATCACTTTCTGCGTTTCTAACATCTGCACGAAGTTTTGTGTCGCTTTCAACATTAGTTCCCAAGAAACTTACAAATACAACTGATTTTGCTTTGCCGAGTTTTTCTTTGATTTCTTCAACAAGTTGTTTTTTGTTTTCTAAATTTGCGCTCAATTCTATTTCCTCCTTTTAATAATGCGATTATTAAAAAAGTTTCCTGTGCTAGGCACAAGAAACCGTGAAATATCATCATGATTAATTGTCCCTATACAAGCAACGCGATGCGTTTTATGATTTCTCACTTGTAGTCTTTGGCACGAACTTATTTAATACTTGATTATTATATCATAAAAAAAGTATATGTCAAGCAAATATTTAATTTTTGTTATAATATTTTTATTATTCGTTTTGCATAATTTATATGTTGACCGAAAGAATATTTTATGTTATCATATTGATATGAAAAATATAGAAAAAAAATTGAATATAGGCCTTTTTGTTGACACATTTTTTCCAATGATAGATGGTGTTATTAATGTTGTTGACAATTATGCCAGACGGCTTGTAAAATATGCAAATGTCACAGTATTTACAATAGGATCTAGGGATAAAAATTATGTTGACAATTTTCCATACAAAGTTGTAAGATGTCAAAAATTAGATATTCCGGGTTTAGATTATGACCTTGGAATGCCAACTTTTG
>CADBPU010000007.1 GCA_902796635.1 uncultured Eubacteriales bacterium
TAAAATAATTACATTTTACATCTTTCAAATGTGGTTTTTGTGTTGTTTAAAATACTTTGTTCCAACACTGTTTTGTCTATTTCTTTTATTTCTGCAATTTTATCAAGAACCAAGTTTGTGTATTTTGGCTCGTTTCGTTCTCCCCTATGTGGCACTGGTGCAAGATATGGGGCATCTGTTTCCAGCAAAATATCTTTGACATCTATCGCTTTGAGTGTATCAACGGTTTTTTTTGCATTTTTGAAAGTGCAAACGCCACCAAAACCAAGTTTGAAACCTAGTTTGATAAACTCCTTGGCAATTTCTGGACTGCCAGAAAAACAGTGAATAGATCCACCATGTAAATATTGTTTATTTTCTTTCAAAACTGCAAGTGTTCTGTCAAATGCTTCACGTGTATGGATTGAAAGTGGCAAACCGAATTTATGTGCAAGTTTTATTTGTCTTGCAAAGATTTCTTCTTGCTGTTGTTGATTGAAACCTTCTGTGTGAAAATCAAGTCCAATTTCGCCCACAGCCACAACTTTAGGATTACTCAAAATACTTTCCAAATACTTTTCAAACTCGTCATCATACTCATTTGCATATTCTGGATACATACCAACTATAGCATACAAATTTTGATATTTGGTTGCAAGTTCCATTGCGCTTTTGCAAGTTTCAAGATTAGTACCCACAACAAAAGCGCTTTGAATATTGTCTTCTTCAAAACGCTTGATGATTATTTCTCTATCATTATCAAAAATTTCATCATTCAAATGGCAATGTGTGTCTATAATCATCCAACAAGTGCTCCATCACTTATTCCTTTTTCTGGTGTAACAAAGCAAAACTCTTTGTCGCCTTCTGTATAAGCATACAAAATCATACCTTGACTTTCTATGCCTCTGATTTTGCGTGGTGCCAAATTTGTAACAACCAAAACCTCTTTGCCAACCATATATTCTGGCTCATAATGAAGTGCGACACCACTGACAATAGTTCTTACTTCTTTACCAAGTTTTACGCTAAACTTTAATAGTTTGTCTGCATTTTCAACTTTTTCTGCAGTCAGTATTTTACCAACCATAATCTCAAGTTTTTCAAAATCTTCAAACTCAATATTTGGTTTGTGAGATTGTGTATCAACTTCTTTTTGTTCGTCTTTTTTTCCTTCTTCCACGGAATCAACCTCCAAGTACTTTATCTCTTTTTCAACATCAAGACGTTGATATAAAGCAGTTTTTTCTACTTTTTGACCAAAAATTTCCTGATTATATTTTTGAGATATTGTATCAATAGATTTATCACTATTTTTCAATGCTTCCAAAATTTTGTCTGCTGTTTCTGGTATAAATGCTTGAAGTAAAACTGCAACAGAGTGTAAAACAAAATAAAGATTATGCAAAATGTTGCCAAGTCTTTCCTTATTCTCTTTTTGTGTCCATGGCGCTGTATCTTCAATATATTTGTTTGCAAGTCTAACAACTCTCATGATTGATGAAAGTGCATTGTTTGGCTCCAAATCTGCCATATGTTTTTTTACTTGATTTGGCAAATCTTCAACTTCTTTAATTAATGCCAAATCAACATCTAAAAGATTGCTTGAAAGTTTTGGCAAAACTCCATCAAAGTTTTGAACAAGCATTGCTGATGTTCTTGAAAGCAAGTTTGCAAGGTCATTGACAAGGTCTGTGTTGATGAGTTTTATAAATGTTTCGTTGTCATAAGGTGCATCGCCAAGTATTGGTCCATTTTTAAGCAAGAAGTATCTAACAGCATCAACGCCATATCTCTCACAAAGCACATAAGGATTGAAACCATTGCCCAAACTCTTGCCCATTTTTTGACCTGATTGAGTAAGCCAACCATGTGCGTGAATTGTTTTTGGAAGTGGCAAATCAAGTGCCATTAGTATCGCAGGCCAAATGATGATGTGAAATCTTGCGATTTCTTTTGCCATAAGGTGCACATCTGCTGGCCAATATTTTTTGAATAAACTGTCATCTTCACTCAAATATCCAAGTGCAGAGATATAATTAGGTAGCGCATCTATCCAAACATAGATTGTATGCTTTGTGTCAAATGGAACTGGTATGCCCCACTTTACAGATGTTCTTGAAACACACAAATCATTAAGTCCTTGGTCTATAAATGAAATCATTTCGTTTTTTGTGCCTTCAAGTTTTACAAACTCTGGATGTTCCAAAATATATTGTTTAACTCTCTCGCCATATTTTGAAAGACGAAAGAAATATGCTTCTTCTTTTGCTTTTTTTACTTCTCTTCCACAATCTGGACATTTTCCATCTTTGAGTTGTGATTCTGTCCAAAAAGACTCACAAGGTGTGCAATAAAGCCCTTCGTAACTA
>CADBPU010000008.1 GCA_902796635.1 uncultured Eubacteriales bacterium
GTCCAATCTATATATCTTGTTGAATTCGGTTTCTTCTGTTTTGGCTGTACCTGTCATACCAGAAAGTTTTTTGTAAAGTCTAAAATAATTTTGATAAGTAATTGTTGCAACTGTGATGTTTTCATCATGAATTTCAACACGTTCCTTTGCTTCCAATGCTTCATGTATACCATCACTATATCTTCTGCCCGGCATAACACGGCCTGTAAATTCATCAACAATCAAAACTTCGCCGTCATGCACGATATAGTTTTTGTCCTTTTCAAACATAAAGCGTGCTTTTAAGGCGTTGTTGATATAATGGTCTTGCTCCATATTTTCTACGTCTGAAATATTTGCAATTCCATAATATCTTTCGGCTTTTGCTATACCTGCGTCAGTAAGACGAACTTGCTTTTTTTCTTCATCAATTTCAACATCTTTTTCTTTTTTGAGTGTTGCAACAAAATCTCTTGCTTTTGTGTAGCCCTCTGTATTTTTGAATCCCTTTCCGCCAGAAATGATGAGTGGTGTTCTTGCTTCATCAATCAAAACGCTATCGACTTCGTCCACAATAGAAAAATTGTGTCCACGTTGAACTTTTTGCTTTATGTCAACGCACATATTATCACGAAGATAGTCAAAACCAAACTCACTGTTTGTTCCATAAGTGATATCACAAAGATAAGCATTTCTTTTTTGCTCTGCATTTTCACCAGAAAGTGTGATTCCAACTTTAAGTCCCAAAAATTCAAAGACCTTTCCCATCCACTCGCTATCACGTTTTGCAAGATATTCATTTACTGTAACAATATGCACACCTTTTTCGCTCAATGCATTGAGATATGCTGGCAAAGTTTCAACCAATGTTTTACCTTCTCCAGTTTTCATTTCTGCAATACGTCCTTGATGAAGTGCAATACCACCAATGACTTGCACATAATAGTGTTTCATTTTAAGTACTCTTGCACTTGCTTCTCTAACTACCGCATAAGCATTTGGCAAGATATCATCAAGCGTTTTGCCTGACTTTAATTCTTCTTTTAATACATTTGTTTGATTTTTTAATTCTTCATCAGTCATGGCTTGATACTTTGATTCAAGCAACATAACTTTGTCTGCAATTACTTTTAATTTTTTTACGCTTCTTGCATTATCACTTGCAAAAAGCCAAGAAAACATTCCCATTTTTTACTCCAATATATTTTTTAATGTTTGTGAATATACCCCACAATACCTATATTCTATCAAAAATTTTCAAAATGACAAATAATTTTTATATATTTATCATTTATATACTTTATCATTTTGTCAAAAAAGTAAATCAATTTGTTACACCATCTGGCATTTGATGACAAAGTGTGAGAACATCAACATTTTTTGCACCTGCCTTTTTCAACACACCAGCAATCTCGCAAACAGTTGCACCTGTTGTGAAAATATCATCAACAATCAAAACATTTTTGTTTTTGACTGCATTTTTATCAACCACCTTAAACGCACCAATCAAATTTGTTTGTCTATCCTTGAAATCTAACTTGACTTGATTTTGCGTTTCAAGAACTTTTTGAACGCAAGTGCAGTTTACTTCAATGCCATTTTTGGCGAAAGAATCACACAACAACTCTGCTTGATTAAAACCACGTGTTTTGAAACTCTTTTTGCTTATTGGTGCAGGTATGACAACATCGGCAGAAAAATTTTCTTTTTGATACAAATCAAACAAAAAATTACTTAAATATTCTGCATAATATTTATTGCCAAAATACTTCAAATTGATAATTACATCTTTAATTTTACCTGCATATAAAAACACTGCTCTTGCTTTATCAAATCCTCTATCAACATGATTTTTACAACGCATACAATATCTTGCTTGACTTTTGATTGGCTCTCCACACTTTTTGCAAACTTTTGTATCCAAAAATGGCAGAGATAGCAAGCACTCATCACAAACACAATATCTACTATCTTTGTCAAGTTCTTTGCCACAAAACAAACATTTTATGTCTTTAATAAAAATTGTACTTGTCAAAAATTCTCTCAATTTTTTATTCATATATTATCCCTTGTAATTATTGATATTGATACAAAATATCAGTTTTGTTCTTTGTTTTTATCTCGTAAAATTTTATCCGCTTCATAATTATTTTTATTTTGAGATAATTTCTCATTAAATTCTGTTTCTGTTAGTATTTTAGTTTTATTTTTATGATACTTAAAAATAATCATAAACACAAGAAATGATATAAACAACGCGACAAATAACACGCCAAAAATCAAAAGTGCAAACTCTACATCTGTCATAACTTTTTCTCCAAAATCAAAATTCCATCTTCAATATCTAATAATTGACTTTCAAACTCTGCATCATTTTTTGTGATATTGATAAACTCTCTCAAATTTCGTACTATCGTAATTTTTTTGTGTATAACTTTACTATCGTCAAGCACCATGCCAAAATACAGCACATCATCACAAAATATTGTGCCACCTTTTGAAATTAGTTTTTTTAGATAATCCCAGTATTTGATATATTGCCCCTTGGGTCCATCAACAAATACAAAGTCAAAACTTTCTTTGCAATTTTTCAAATATTCAAGTGCATCAGCATTTTCAATTTTTACTCTGCCAGCAAGTCCATATTTTGCAAAGGTTTGCTCTGCCATTTTACACATATCTTTGTTTATATCAATAGTAGTCAAAAAAGCATCAGTGTTTGCAAAAAGCATCAATGCTCCACTGCACCCACCCGCCGTACCAATTTCCAAAATTTTGTGTGGCTGTTTCTTGACTACTATATCGCACAAAATATCAGCCGTTTGTGGTCTTACGGCTGGAATATATTTTTCTCTGCAATCAACAGAAAAATTTAGCAATTGTTTTTTTAATTCTTCAAAATTATTAACTTTCATAATCAATGGGACAATTTTTGCCTATGCATTAATGATATCATAAAAATTGAAAATGATAAAATGAAATAAATAAAAAATAGGCATTTCTGCCTATTTTGTAATTTTACAATCCAAGTGCTGTTGCATACGCTCCAAACATTGTTTCAAATGATGAATAGCCATCACGTGCTTGATAAATTGCATCCACTGCATCTTTCTTTCCTTGGTCCAAACCAGAATCCTGAACTTTTTGATTAATAAGTTCTGCAACGTAGTTTCCAATTTTTTCAACTGCATTAGCATTGAATATCAAACCAAAGTCATCGTCCAAATCATCTATTTCCTTGCCTAAATTTGTAAGATATGTGCTATCCATATCGCTTGCATTTGGAACTGCTTTAAGATTATTAATCTTTGCTTCCAAACCTTCAAGCTGACTTACAACATCTAATATTGATGCTTGGTCAGTTCTGTCTTGTTCAAGTTGTTCAATGACATCATCCATAATGTCAATGTCTGCAATTGTTATTTCTCCTGCAACACCAACAAGTGCATCATACAGAACATCATTTGTAATTATTCCACTCTTGCTGTTTCCGTCAACATCAAGCAATCCATTTTGCAAGTATGCTTTGAATGAAGCAATATCGCTTATATTTGCGTGTATCAAATCGTATATATATCCAAGTTCTTCGGTATAATTTAACTCATTTGAGATATTTGAAAGCGCATGGTCAATGGCTGTTTGCAAACAATTATCAATAGTTATTGATTCGGTTTCTTCTGTATAATAATCAACAATGATATTTTTAATTAAATTTCCACCAAACAATGCACTATTTTTTATTTTGTCAAGAACCACTCCAATATCAACAAATTTTTGTCTATCTGTTGATGTTATGTCTTTAATACTTAATGCATTTGAAACTGCAACAAGTTCTGCTTCATAACTAACAATATTATTTATGTTATTCATAATTGTTGTCTTGTATGGTGCAATCATTTCTGGCAATGTCAATTCGCTGACAAAACTATTTATAACCAATTTGCAATTTGCATAACTCAACAACACACTGCCACTTGCAATGGCTGTGTCAAGTTTGTTGCCAAGTGCTTGCAAGTTTGCTTGTTGCATGATGTCATCTTCAAAATGTCCACCATCAACCAGACCTCGAACAAATACATATACTGGATTGATTTTTGCCCACTCTGCTTCAAAACTATCAATAGTTTTTACACTATTCAATATTGTTTGAATATTGTTTGTTGCAAATGGTAAATTATTATCATTTACATATCCAACAGCAATGTTGTTTGCTTTTGAAATAATATTGTCAATATTGAGTGCATATATTTCAGTTAATTTAACTTTGTCAAGCATCTTGCAAACCAAAACTTCGTCTACACTTTCTGCTTCGTCATATAGTTTGTATGCCTGACCAAAATAACCGAGTTCTGTCTCAAAATTTTGAATTGAACTAATTGTATTAATAGCATCATACGCAGCATCTTTTAATTCTTGTCTAATTTCTTGTTCTTTTACAAGTTTTGTTGCATAAGTTTTTCCATAATTAATTATTGAATTATATGTTGCTGTGCTGATAATTTTTGCATCTTCTGTATTTTTAACATAATCAAGAATTGAACCAACATTTGCAAAATTTTGAGTATCAATATATATCTTTGATGTCTTGTCAATATTTTTTGCAATGTCAACACCATTTTCAACAAGCAATTTCATAAATGATTTCAAACCATCAATTTGCACTCCACCATCAACGGCAGTATAAACAACTTTTACATCATCGCCTTCGTATTCAAATGTTGGGATTAAATCAATAGCATACTTTATTGCTGGCTCAAATGCCACATCAATAACTGTGCTTATTGTTTTCATTTCAAATGCTTTGTCAACAATGTCATTTCCAAGTTCTTTTATCTCGGCAGTTTTTTCATTGAGTTTGAGTTGTAAATCATCAAAATCAAAGCCAGCATGCAATAAATCAGCCAAAAGGTCGGCATCATTAACTTGACCAGCAATTTCTACAACTGTGGATAAATCCTTGCTGACATCACTAATTTTTATTACTTTACTATAATCTATTTCATTTTCTGCACTAATTCCACAAAATGCTCTGATTATATCTTTCATTACATTATTTATCAAATCATTTTCAAAATGTGGAAGTTGTATAAAATAATCACTTCTTGTTAAAATATTTTTTGCTACATAAGGAACAAGTTCTTCATAAACACTTTTTACAATACCACTAGAAAGCACTCTTTTTTGTGCATCATCAACTGCTGGCAATATTTCTTCAATATCTGCTTTTGAAAGATTATTAAAATCTTTATCTTTCACAATCAAGTAGTCTTTGTATGCTGGTGCCAAATTTTCAACTTCTGCATCAAAATTAAAGGTTGAGCCATTAAATCTTGTTGTTGTTAATCTAGATGCACCAGATTGAACAAAACCTAGCCCTGTATATTTGAAAGCCAAGTTCAAATAACTATTTTCGTATACATACAAGAATTGTGATTTTTCGCCAAGCATTTGACTAACAAGCCCTTTTGTTGTTCCGTCGCTTTGTTCTGTTGCTGTTTCTGCCTCAACCTTCAGTATTGCATTATTTATTGAAGCAAGTGGAATAAAAGTAAACATACAAACCAAAAGGCCTAGTCCCAGTCCAACCAAAGCGCCAAAACCACCATGTTTTTTTGGCTCTGCGACCTTTTGATTAATTACTGGCTTTTTTA
>CADBPU010000009.1 GCA_902796635.1 uncultured Eubacteriales bacterium
AAAATGTTTGCAGAAAAAAATGGATATGATGAAAATAATATTGCAGTAAGTTTGTTTGCAAGCAAAAGTGGACTTTTGCAAGAACTAGAAAAAGAAGGCATGATAGATTTATATAACAAAATTGAACTTCCATTAGTTTCTGTCCTTTTTGATATGGAGCAAAGTGGCTTTAAGGTTGATATAGAAGAACTATCAAAATTAAATCAACAATATAGTGATGAATTAAAAAAATTGACTGAAAAAATTTATCTTGATGCAGGTGAAGAGTTTAATATCAAAAGTCCAAAACAACTTTCTGTGATACTCTTTGAAAAACTTGCTCTAAAACTGCCAAGAAATATGAAAAAATCAACAGGCGTTGAAGTTTTGGAAAGATTGATTGCAGAGCATCCAATCATAGAAAAGATTTTGAGATATAGAAAAATTGAAAAATTAAACAGCACATATATTGAACCATTTTTACAGCTTGCAGAAAAAGATACTCATTTGATTCACACATTATTCAATCAAACTTTGACATCAACAGGCCGGCTTTCAAGTAGTGAGCCAAATTTGCAAAACATACCTGTTAGAGACGAAGAAGGTAAACTTTTAAGAAAAATTTTTATTCCAAGAGAAAAAAATGGAAAGATAATCACAAGTGATTATTCTCAAATTGAACTACGCCTTGTTGCGCATTTTTCGCAAGATAAAAAATTATTAGAAGCATATAAAAAGAATATCGATATTCATGCACAAACAGCAAGTGATATTTTTGAAGTTCCACTTGAATTTGTCAATGACAAAATGAGACGTGATGCCAAAGCAGTAAATTTTGGAATTATTTACGGCATATCAGACTATGGCCTAGCGCAAAACATAAATTGTTCAAGACAAGAAGCAAAATTGTTTATTGAAAAATATTTTCAAACGTATGTTGGTGTAAAACAGTATATGGAAAACTGCGTTGCAAAAGCAAAAGAAGTTGGTTATGTTTCAACGCTGTTTGGTAGAAAGAGAAATATTGAAGAACTTAAAAGTGAAAATTATATGACTCGCCAATTTGGAGAACGTGCTGCCATGAATATGCCACTTCAAGGCACTGCAAGTGATATTATCAAAATTGCAATGATAAATGTCTCAAAGTGCTTCAAAGAGAAAAATCTAAAAAGCAAATTAATACTTCAAATTCATGATGAACTCATTGTTGACACTTATCCGGGTGAAGAAAAAATTGTTAAAGAAATTTTGGTTCATGAAATGGAAAATGCAGTAAAACTATCAATTCCACTAATAGCACAAATTGGCGAAGGCAATAGTTGGTTCGAAGCTAAATAACAAAAAATATTATAAATTTTAATAAAAAGCAGCAAAAAAATGCTGTTTTTTTGTGATTTTCCGGTGTTTTATTATATTAATAGTAATAATTCATAAAATATTTTTATGGCAAAATCTATAAAAATTATAATATATTTTTCATTAACTATAATTGTGTTGATTGCATTTTTTTGTGGTATCTTTTTTTTGTCATTCAAATTAAAATATAAAGATATTGTTTTTGCAGAAAGTCAACAATATGATATTGAACCAAGTTTAATTTTGAGTATAATAAAGGCAGAAAGCAAATTTAATCCAAAAGCAAAATCAAGTGCAAATGCAATAGGGCTTATGCAAATAAAACTTGAAACAGCAAATTATATACTCTTTCTTGATGGCGAATCTCAAATTACAGAAACCGATTTATATATTCCACAAACAAACATAAAACTTGGCACAAAATATTTTTTATATCTACTCAATAAGTTTGAAAATGTTGATGTGTCCATTTGTGCATACAATGCAGGGGAGACTGTTGTTAGGTCTTGGCTTCAAAATAATGATTATTCAAATGACGGAAAAACACTTTCAAAAATACCTTATCCAGAAACTGAAAATTATTTGCAAAAAGTAAAATTCAATCAAAAAATCTATAAAATAATGCTAAAAAGATAAATTTTTAGCATTATTTTTACAAAAATATGAATTAAATTATTATAGTTCAAAATAGTTTTGTGCTTCAAACTTTTTATTTTTCAAATCAATATCAATTTCTTTTTCAGTTTCACTATCAAGTTCCATGATTATATTATCATTCACAAAATCAACTTTGATTTCTTTGCCTTTATATTTCAAAAACCATCTTTTCTTTTCTACAACTTTTATTGTTAAAATACCTGCGCTTTTGAATTGGCTGATTAAATCATTTTTATCTTTGAAAACATTTTTCAAATCGCCTTCGTCTGCCAAAACAAAGTTTGGTCTAATTATACTTTTATCTTTTCTTAATTTTGGCTTGCCTTTATATACAAGTGATTTCATAGTCAAGTAGTTTAGACCTGATTTTTCTTCTCGTAATCTCAAAATGTTATCATCTGCTTTGCTTCCAAAATATGTGTCTATTTGTGTTAATTTTTTTGTTATTTTTGAATTTATTAACAAAGTATTGAGTTGATGTATGGATAGTCTATATTTGTTTTGAATGTCAACATCGCCTTCTCGCAGTTCTTCAAATGTCATGTTATTTTTAAGGACAATATCTGCCGATTCTTTTGTTGGTAGAACAGTTTTTAGATATTCTGGCATAACAAATTCTAAATAATTTTTGAGTATAAATGATTTTGAGCAATTTGTTATGGCACAATCTCTTATCATTCTTCTTAAAAACAAGTTTTTGTTGTTGCAATCAACAAAGTTTTTGATTAAATTTTCTTCATTTATGTTTTTTGTTATTTCATCTGTCAGCGCATAAATTCCTTCAATAATAATAAGGTCATAATTTCTGCCGTCAATAATGTTGCTTTGTTCCATTCTTTCGCTTATCATTCTGCTGTATTTTTTTTCTATAATTTTTTTGTTGCTAATCAGGGCAGTGATATCGAGCGCTGCTTCTTGCAAATTATAGATATTTTTGTCATCAAAATTGATATGCTCAAATTCATATTTTAATTGTTCAACAAATTTATTTATATCAAACCGTATTAAATCTCTACAAGAATTTTTTATGAGTTGCAAATTAAAATTTTCAAATTTATTATCAAAATCTGTGTTTATTATCACTTTTTTTATCTCATTTGTTATTTGTGGTCTATTTTTGATAGCATTGTTATAATATTTTTTATTCACTATATCAAATATATTCTCTGCAAGTCCTTTATTGTAGTTATCAGTTGATATAATGATTGATTTGTAGTTATGTTCTGCCAAAA
The DNA here is from genome assembly GCA_902796635.1 of uncultured Eubacteriales bacterium. GTDB lineage: Bacteria > Bacillota > Clostridia > Christensenellales > UBA1242 > UBA9845. The sequence goes on from CADBPU010000009.1 coordinate 3,225, forward strand.
AGTTTTGTAATGTTTTGCTTGTATAACTCTTGCCAGAACTTGATGCACCGCCAATCAAAATCACAGGTTTAAGTTTCTTTTCTTTACACTCTTCAACAAGGTCCAAATTTGAGTATAACCATTCAGTTAAATTATCAATTATTTTCATATATAATCTCCTTACCTAAATTAATATTTTTATATTTTTGATTATTTGTTATGTCTTTTGTCTTCAACTTAAAGTGTTCATTTAGTGCACGTATTATGTCAAAATAATATTTTTCTGTGTTTTTTACTTCTATTTCACAAGTCAAAAGCCCTTTCAGTTTGCCTTTATACTCATCAAATTCAAAAACAAAGCTTTTATGTTTTATTTTGTATCTTGTTTTGTAAATTTCTCCAATTATTGTTTTCTTTAAGAAATTTTCATATTGTGTCTTGGAAATAATTATTTCATATTCATCTCGCACCATGCCACCAGCACTTTTTGCATTTAGTATATATTTATTTCTATTTTTGTAATTTTCTACTCTAATTCTTACGCTTTCAAATTTTTCTATTTGCTCGTTTGAAAGGTTTAGTTTTTTTAGATAAAAAATTATTTCATTTTTTTGAAAATAATATTGTTTTATTTCAATTTTTTGCGTTTTTTCATCAAAAATTTGCTTTGGAAGTTGATTTATCAAAAATTTATACTCAATTTCTTTCATTTTCACCTCTATTGTTGTTGTATTATATGATAAATTATGGTATAATGCAAATACATATTATTTATAGGTGGTATAACTATGAATTATAATGACTTGGATTTGAATTTGATAAAAACTTTTCTTTGCGTGTATGAATGTAAGAGTATTCTGCTTGCGAGCAAAAAATTATATATTTCACAGCCAGCAGTTTCCAAAAGCATTCAAAAGTTAGAAGAATTGCTTGGTGGTAAATTGTTTGTAAGAACACCAAAAGGCGTCATTGCCACAAATGAAGGCGAAGAGTTTAATAGTGCTTGCTACAATTCAATGAAAGTGCTAAATAATGGAATGAATAAGTTTGCATCTCTTTCAAACCTTAACGAAGGTAAACTCAACATTGGTTCAAGTTCAACAATAATAAGAAAAATTTTACTTGATTTTATTGTGAAGTTTAACAAAAAATATCCAAACATTGTCATATCAATAACTGATACAAATAGTGAAAAACTTGAAAAATATGTAAAAAACAACTATATTGATTTGGCAATACTCAATTTGCCAATAAAAGAACCGGACAAATTTCAAATAACAAATATTTTTGAAACGCATGATTGTTTTATTGCAAGCAAAAATTTCAATAAAGACTTTTTATCAAAAGAAGAATTAAAAAATCAAAAACTTATTTTACAAAAAAGGCCATCAAGCAATCGCGACCATTTTGAAAAAATGTGTGATGAAAATGGCATAGTTTTGCGCCCAAGTTTTGAGATTGGCAGTTTTGGACTTATTACTGATTTTGTTGAAAAGAATATGGGCGTTGGTTATACTATTAAAGAATTTATCCAAGATGATGTCAAAAAGGGTAGAGTAAAAATACTCAAAACAGATTTCATTTCAAAAAGCAGAAAGATTGCTGTTATCACGCCACTTATTACAATAAATAGTTTTGCTTGTGAGAGATTTATTGAAGAATTAAAAAAAGAATTTGAATAATTAATAAATATAATTATTTGATAACAAATATTTATTGACTATTTTTTATATATTTGTTATGATTATCAAGTATTAAAATAAAGGGGAATTATGGAAAACACACAAGATTTATTTAGAGAAGAAGATATAAGAAAAGAAAAGATAAAAATGCTTAAAAGTGCAGGGCAAAATCCTTATGCGGATAAATTTGAAGTATCACACAGTTTGACAGAAGCAAAAAATCTTGAAGTTGGCACCAAAGTAAAGGTTGCTGGAAGAATTATGCTCAAAAGAGTTATGGGTAAATTTTCTTTTATCAAGATTGCAAACGTATTCACTGTTTTGCAAGTTAGTTTTTCTAGAAATGAGATTGATGAAGAAGGATATGCATTTTTCAAAAAGCAGCTCGACATTGGCGACTTTGTTGGTGTTGAAGGAGAACTTTATTTAACTCAAACAGGAGAACTCACTGTAAGAACAGAAAAATTTCAATTACTTTCAAAAGCACAAAAACCACTTCCAGAAAAATTTCATGGACTTGCTGATACAGAAGCAAAATATCGTGAAAGATATTTGGACTTGATTTCTAATGAAGAAGCAAGAAAAGTATTTATTGGAAGAAGCAAACTTGTTGCTTTCATAAGAGAATTTTTGCAAAAACATGACTTTATTGAAGTTGAAACTCCAATCATTCAAAGTGCAGTTTGTGGCGCAAGCGCAAAACCATTTTTGACACATCACAATGCCTTAGATAAAGAATGTAATTTGAGAATTGCCCCAGAAACATACTTAAAACAAGTTGTTTGCGGTGGTTTTCCAAGAGTTTTTGAAGTTGCAAAATGTTTTAGAAACGAAGGAATGGACCCAAGCCATTTGCAAGAGTTTACACAAGTTGAGTGGTATGCAAGTTTTTGGAATTTTGAAGATAACATAAAGTTCTATTCTCAGTTTGTTAGAGAAATGACAACTTATATGTTAGGAAAACCTGAAATTGTTGTTGGTGGCAACACTTATGACCTTTCAAAAGAATTTAAGAGAGTGAACTATTGTGAAGCACTATCTCAAAAACTTGGTTTTGATATTTTGGAACCAGAAACTGTTGAAGAACTCAAAGAAAAAGTTATTGCAACAAAATTGTTTGATGCTGGCGATATAACAGCACTCAAAACAATGGGTGCAGTCATTGACTTTGCATACAAACGTCTGGTTAGACCAAATATAATTGAGCCAACATTCTTATATAACTATCCAGCATGTTTGGTTCCACTTGCAAGACAAAGTGATGAAAATCCAAAGATTATTGAAATGTTCCAATTCTTGGTTAACGGTGAAGAACTTTGCAAAGCATATAGCGAACTAGTTGACCCAGCAATTCAAAGAGCAAATTTGGAAGAACAAGCAAAAGCCAAGGCAAATGGCGATGATGAAGCCATGGATATTGACGAAGCATTCTTACTTTCTATGGAGCATGGCATGCCACCAATGAGTGGTCTTGGCATGGGTATTGATAGATTGCTTGTAATCCTATTCCAACAACCATCAATAAGAGATGTTGTTTTGTTCCCAATTATGAAATAATTTATGGACAAGATTTATCTTGTCCTTTTTTGTTGATAAAAAAATTTTATTTTATATATTTTTTTATATTATATATAAAAACTTGCTGAAATTTTAATAAATTGATAAAATTAATATATGAAAACAAAAATCTGCAATGCAATAATCATAAAAAATTTTGATGAAAGCCCAATCTGTGGCCAAATTGTTATAGAAAATGACAAAATTGTGTATATCGGCAAAGAATATAATGGGGACGTAAATGATATAATTGATGCAAAAGGCAATATCATAATGCCAGGTTTTGTTGATGCTCACACTCATGGTGCTATGACACTACTAAAAGGTATTGCAAGTGGAGAAAAACTTGAAAATTGGCTTGCATCTATGCAGAGATTGGAAAAACAAATGACAGGGCAAGATGTTTATTATGGTACAATGCTTGCCTGTATGGAGTTTGCAAAAAATGGAATCACGACAGTAAATGATAACTATCATTTTGCAGATTATTCAGCAAAAGCGTTTGTTGATTCAGGTATTAGAGCAGTTGTTAGTATTACTCAAAGATACAGTCCTAAAAAGTTTTTAAGTGAAACCGAACTTGAACAACTATACAACAAAATTGAAGGCATAGCTTCAACGATTTCAACAAATTTTTATTGCCACTCAATTTATAATTGTGGCGAAGATATGTTTAGTGTTATAAATAAACTTGCAAGCAAACATAAAACTTTTGTTTCAACTCATGTGAGTGAAACACTCGAAGAAGTTGGTAGATGCGCAAGCCAAAACAACGATATGTCGCCAATAGAACTATTGGAAGACTATGGATTTTTTGACAGAAAAGCTCTTGCAATTCATGCAACAAATGTAAGTCAAAGAGATATTCAAATCTTGGCAAAAAATAATGCCAGCGTTTGTGCAAATTTTGGTAGTAATCACAAACTTGCAAGTGGTGTTTGTCCAATTTATCAAATGACAAAATATGGCGTCAATGTCTGTTTAGGTACAGATGGCAGTGCAAGCAATAATCGCCTTGATATGTTTAGAGAAATGTATCTTGCCAGCACGAGTCAAAACATTTTGCTTTCAAACGCAAATTGTTTTCAACCAAAAGAAATATTAAAAATGGCAACAATAAATGGTGCAAAAGCATTGGGACTGCAAAATGTTGGTACGCTTGAAGTTGGAAACTATGCTGATTTGATTATGCTTAACACACATGGCGTTGATGGAATTATTGACAATGACCTATATGATAATTTGGTTTATAGTTATGGCGTGGAAGATATTGAACTGACAATGGTAAACGGAAAAATTATTTACTATAAAGGAAAATATAATTTTTCAAAATCAGTGAAAAGCATAATGTCAAAAGTTGAAAAGATGAAAGAAAAATTCAAGCAAAACAATTAAAATAAAGTTTATGGAGTTTATATGCAATACAATATAATTACGACAGAAGATGTAAATAAGATGCTAAATTTTGCGAGCGAAGCAGCCAAAAAGTATAATGCTGGTGAGATTGCAACAGAGTATCTTGTTTTTGGTATCTTAAAAATGCAACAAACAAATTGCCAAAAATTGCTTGATGATTTTGGAGTTATTCCAAGTGAGTTTGAAGCGATATTGAGTGAAAGCGAAATTGCAGATACAATTTCAAAATTGCCAGAACTCACACCAAAAAGCAAAAAGGTTTTTGTTGGTGCGCAAAATTTGGCAAAAGAATTGCATAGTCCAAATGTAGATTTGGAACATATTTTGTTTAGTATATTAATGTCGAGTGATTGTGTGGCGGTAAACATTTTGGATAAAGTTTTTAATGTAAATATCATTGACTTAAAAAGTAAATTACTTGAAAGTATTAAGCAAAAAGCAAGTCAATTTCAAAGTGATATAAATATTGAAAATTCAAAAAAAATTGCACAAAATGAGCAAAAAACAGAAAAAAATGGTCAAAAATCAATAAAAAATCAAGAAAATTTAGAAAAAAATGAAAAATCTAGCACTTCAAATCCACTTTTTGATTTGGGTATAGATTTGACGGAAAAAGCAAAAAATGGAAAGATTGACCCAATCATTGGCAGAGATAAAGAAATTGAAAGACTTATTGAAATTTTGTGCAGAAAGGCAAAAAACAATCCATGTTTGATTGGAGAAGCTGGTGTTGGTAAAAGTGCTGTTGTTGAAGGACTTGCCTTAAAAATTATTTCTGGCGATGTGCCAAGAGAACTTAAAGACAAAACTATTTTTTCTTTTGACATTAGTGGTCTTATGTCAGGCACCAAATTTAGGGGTGCCTTAGAACAAAAATTAAGAAATGCCATAAATGAGATTATCAGTAAAGGCAATATTATTGTATTTATGGATGAAATTCACACTTTGGTTCAAACAACAAGAGAAAAAGGTGAAGTTTCACCTGCTGATATCTTAAAACCATATTTAGCTAGGGGAGAAATTAGAACCATTGGCGCTACAACGACTGACGAATATAAAAAATATATAGAAAAGGACAAGGCATTAGAACGACGATTTCAGCCAATAGTTGTAAATCCACCTTCAAAAGAAGATACATATCAAATTTTGAAAGGTATAAGGGATAGTTATGAGCAATTCCATGGTGTAAAAATCAGTGATGATGCACTCAAAAGTGCTATTGAACTAAGTGATAGATACATAACAAATAGAAATTTTCCTGACAAAGCAATAGATTTGATTGATGAAGCAAGTAGCAGAGCAAACTTATTTAATAATTCACTTCCTAGCGAAATTTTGCAACTTGAAAGTGAAGTGCAAGATTTGCAAAAAAGAAAAAAACAAACAATAGCATCAGAAGATTATGAAAGTGCCATTGTTCTACGTGAGAAAATTTTTGAATTAAAATCAAAAATTGAAAGACTAAACGATTTTTATGGCACAAATGATATAAAAAATGTGGTTGGAAGTGATGATATTGCAAAAATTGTTTCTTTGTGGACATCAATCCCTGTCACAAAACTTACAGAAACAGAAACACAAAAATTGTTGAATTTGGAAAATATTTTACATAACAGAGTCATCGGTCAAAATGAAGCAATTGAAAGTGTTGCAAGAGCAATAAGACGTAGTCGTGTTGGACTAAAAACAAGCAAAAGGCCTATTGGGTCATTCCTGTTTTTGGGGCCAACTGGCGTAGGAAAAACAGAACTATCTAAGGCAGTTGCAGAAGCGCTTTTTGATGATGAAAATAATCTTGTACGTATTGATATGAGCGAATATATGGAATCAAGTAGTGTTGCAAAACTCATTGGTTCGCCACCTGGTTATGTAGGGCATGAAGAAGGCGGACAACTTACAGAAGTTGTTAGACGAAAACCATACTGTGTTGTACTTCTCGATGAGATAGAAAAAGCAAATTTTGATGTTCTTAATATTCTATTACAAATTTTGGATGAAGGACGACTTACTGACGGGCAAGGTAGGACTGTAAATTTTCAAAATACTATAATTATTATGACAAGCAATATTGGTGGCGAAGAACTAGAAACAATTTTGAAAGATTGCAAAAATGATATTGAAAAAGAAGATGAAATTCAAAAATATCTCAAAAATTATTTGCGTCCAGAACTCATAAACAGAATTGATAATATCAGTGTATTTAGTAGCTTGGATAAAGAAAATTTAGCAAAAATAGCAAAAATTATGCTAATTTCTCTTGTAAAAACCTTAAATAATCAAAAAATAAACTTAAAATTGACTGAAAACGCTTTGGAGTATTTAATTACAAAAGGTTATAACAAAGAGTATGGTGCAAGACCATTAAGACGATTGATTGAAAGAGAAATTGAATCAGTAATTAGTGAAGCCATATTGACAAATCAATGCAAACCAAAATGCACAATTCAAGTTGATGAAGAAAATGGCAAATTGGTTTTTCAATATCTATAATTCATATATTTAATATAAAAGTGCTTTATTTTTGCTATTATGTATGTTATAATCAAATTAAGGAGAAAATATTATGAAATTATTAAAATGGCTTATTAGTTCATTAATGGTAATTGTGCTTGTTGTGGGCGGAACTATACTTTTTATCAATGCAAAGTATGGAATCAATGTCTTTGATGTTGCAAAATCACTTGGCAAAATAGGGCAAATGCCAGAAGTTTCAGTAGTTGCGCCAAATGCGCCTGTCGATGCTGACAAAACTGCAACAATGAACGCAGTAAATAGTTCTATTGCAGGGCTTATTCAATATGATGCAGAACAAGACAAGTATTCAGTCAACACTTCAATTTCAAGTACAATGAGTACAGATATCAAGTTGTCTGGCGCTCAAACTTGTGTACTTCTCAATTGGCTTTTGAACAGTCAAGAAACTATGAACGCAAACATCGGTGGAAAAGAAGTAAATTTGAAAGAGTATGAATTTACTATTGTTCAAATTGATTATGCAGAAGGCGAAGAAGGAGCAGTAAACTTTAATGTTGTCATGAGCATAAATTTGACAAAGATTAAAGAAAAAATGACAGGACTTGTTCTTGGTTGGTTAAAAGGAAAAGTGCCAGAAAAACTATATGTATCATCAACAGTAGCAGTCACAAAAGGTGAAGGCGCATTAAATTATAGTGTTGAGAATGTCAGTTTGGCACTTAACAATATGAGTGGAAAAGAAGTTAATGAGGCAATAAAACTTTTGGATATTGTTGTAAAAAGTGGAACGCTTACAGATTTTAATAAAAATCTTGGAAAAAGTTTTGTTGATGCCTTGATTGGAAATGAAGATACACCAGGACTTACTTATTCGTTAAAGTCAGCAGGCGTAAACGACTTTGCATTTGAAAAAGTTGGCGATGTTATGTATTACGTAATGAAAAAGTAAATCAAAAACATAATAAATTAGAGAAAAGGGAGAATTTCCCTTTTTCTATTTCAAGGAAAATTATGAGTAAAAAATATTATTTTGATAAAAGTAAAAGTGTGAAATTAGATACAAAAAAAGATGAAGAAACAAAAAGGTTTTTTGTTTCATCTATTTGTCTTGGTCAAATGCAAATTGATGGTGAAGAACATCATCATATTGCAAATGTCATGCGTCTAAGTGCTGGTGATGAAATAACGCTTGTTTGCAATGATGACTTTGATTATCATGCAAAGATTTTGGATGTCGACAAAAAATTTACTCTTGTTGATGTCTATTCAAAAGTGCGAAACCAAGCCAATCCAAAAATTGAACTTACGGCTTTTGTTGCAGTAAACAAAAATGAACCAATGAGTTTGATGATTAGGATGTTAAGCGAAATTGGTATCTCATATTTTGTGCCTTTCACGTCAAAATGGACTGCATCACAAGATGCTCATGAAAAGATTGATAGATATCAAAAGATTGCTGACCAAAGTGCAAAACAATGCAGACGTAGCAAAACATTAATAGTAAAAGAAACTCAAAAACTTGATGAAATTTGCAAAGAATTTCATGATTATGATGTTGTGTTTTTTGCTTATGAAAACGAAGATGATTTTTGCTTGCAAGACTATGTAAAAAAATATGAAAATAAAACCAAAGAGCATAAAAGAATCGCTTTTGTTATTGGTCCTGTTGCTGGCTTTGACGTTCAAGAAGCAGAACAGATAAAAAATTCTGGTGCAGTTTCAATATCATTAGGCAAAAGAATTTTGAAAGCAGACACTGCCTGTGTTTCACTTGCTTATGCCATAATGGAAAAGTTTGAATAATAATAAATAATATATACGTGTATGAAATAAGTACGAAAAATGTCAAATAAAATACCTAGTTAATTACTAGGTATTTTTTTTGCTTATAACTTCTTTCTTAAATGTTTTGGATAGTGATTTTTGATTTTACCTGCAACACATTTTCCAAAAGATAGTGGCAAATCTTTGTAGCATAACAAAACCCAACCATCATCGTGTTTTGTGTCAAGTCCAAGTCCTTCAATGTATTTTTTTGCTTCGTCTTCACTCACTTCAACAACTTCTTTGAAATCATTTTTTGTTAAGCAGTGTGCTAGGTGCCAACTTGGAATAAAGTAATCTTTTTTTGTTTCACCCAAAAATATGCCAGCATTCAAACATTTGAGTCCTGTTAAATCAATCATGCAGTTTGCATATAAATAATCTCCAAAATTATAATAATTTTCAAAAGATATATTCAAGTACCTTTTTGCAAAATCTTCAAAAATCTTAATTTTTTGATGATTATTTTGTGTTTTTTGACTAATTTTTGTTATTTTTTTGTTATTTTTTTTGAAATTTGTATCTATATATGCGTCTTTATTTTTTATATTTTCTATTTCATTTTTGATATTCTTTTTGTGTATTACTGCAAAAAAATGTCCTTCTCCGTCAATGTTGTATGGATAAAGTCTAGCACAATTTTTAAGTCGTTTTGTTCCATCAATGTCAACCCCATAATCAAAATTATATTTTTCATGATTGATTGGCGTGATTTCTAGGTCATTATGATTATCTAATAAAGATTTTATTATTTCTTCATTTTCTTCCAAACTAAATGTGCAAGTCGAATAAACCATTTTGCCACCTAATTTCAACATTTTGTAGGCACTTTCAACAATCTCTTTTTGTCTTGAAGCACAACTTATGGGTGAGTTTTCTGTCCATTCGGTTATTGCGTCATCATTTTTTCTAAACATTCCTTCGCCAGAGCATGGAGCATCAATCAAAATTCTATCAAAGTAGTTTTCAAAGCGTTTTTCCAATTCTTTTGGTGAGTGGTTAAGAACAATTGTATTTGATATTCCAAGTCGCTGTATATTTTCACAAAGTGTTTTTGCTCTTGTTGGCACAATTTCATTTGCAATCAAAAAGCCATCAACAAGTTTTTGTGCAATTTGAGTTGATTTTCCACCAGGGCTTGCGCATAGGTCAAGCACAATGTTTTCTTTTTCAATATCCAAAAATTCAACAGGAGCCATTGCGCTAGGTTCTTGCAAATAATATAGCCCAAGTTCATGCAAAATATTTTTGCCAAGTCGTTCTGCATTATTATAATAAAAACCTGTGTTGCACCACAGAATCGGCAAAAAAACGCAATTTAGAGCATATTTTTTAAGGTTTTTTTGTAAATTTTCTGCAATTTTTTCATCTTTGTCTATTTTTTTAATATTAAATCTAACACCAGATTTTTTTTCCTTTTCAAAACATTTAAGCATTTTTTCAACGTTTAAGTTGGGTATTTTTTTCAAATGTTCAATATAGTTTTCAAAGTTTGTCATAATATTATTATATCATATTTTACTTTTAGCCAAAAGAAAAATGCTAGCAATGAATAAGTAAAAATTTAATCTTATGATTCGCTTTGCTATTTAGTTTTTACAAATCAACATAAAATTTGTTTGTTTTATTAAAATAATTATTATATAATTTATATACTATGAATAATAAAACCGATTTTTCAAAAAGAACTAATATATATAAGCCAAGTGATGCAAGCATTGCTTTTATTTTGGCACTTCTTGTTCCGCAAATAATAATGATTATTATATATTTCATTTTGGGTAAAAATGTTGCTGCCAATCATCTTACAGGTTCACTTGTTCCGCAAATTTCATTTTTAATTGTATTCTTTTATGTCAATGAAAGAAAAAAGATTAATTATAAACTCGCAAATCAAATTAATTTTAAGATAGATGTAGTTATATTGTTACTTGTAATTTTGATTGGTGTTATTTCAATTTTTGGTTTTACACCACTCACAAATTTGTTTGATTATATAACTGCAAAATTAGGTTATAGTTCTGTGGCAACAAATATTGACCTTAGTTCGTTTTGGAAGTTTTTTGCAGCGATATTCTATGTTGCTTTGTTGCCTGCAATTTGTGAAGAATTAATTTTTAGGGGAATCATTACAAATGGATTAAAAAAGTATGGCATGGCAACGACAATATTACTTTCAGCAGTTTTATTTGCACTGATGCATCAAAATTTGCAACAACTGATTTATCAATTATTTTTGGGTGCAATAATGGCATATATTGTGCTTAAAACGGGCAGCATTATTTACACAATGACATTGCATTTCTTTAACAATTTTCTAATAATATTTTTAGCATTTTTGTCAGGTGAAAGCGGGGTTGTAGATTATAGCGACCCATCTTATGCAGATTATTATGGCAAAGCATGGAATATCATTTGGCCAATTTTGCTTGCAGTACTCACAATGGCAGTTGTTGTTGGAATATTATTTTTAATCAAATATCTTGTGAATAGAAAATCAAAATCTCTCTTGCAAAATATAGAAACAAACAATCAAGAAGAAGCAAAAGATTTATCATCAAAACAACCAGCTGTTGTTGAAGGTACAAGTATAAATAATGAACAAAAAACTGAAAACAATGAACACGTAGATGAAAATCCCGAGCAAAATTTACAAAAAGAAGGTGAGCAACCACCAACTTATGGTTATTATTCTATTTGGACTTTGTTTGGAGAAGCAGACAAACACGACAAATTTTACAAAAATCCGTTTGTAATTTCTGCATTAGTTGTAGGGCTAATATTTTGGGTGCTTACAGTTATAAGTTGTTTCAAATAAAAATAAAATAATTATTAGTAAAATGGGAGAAATATGGATAGAAAAAACAGTAAACAATTTTTTAAGATTTTTGTTATATACTTTGTGATACTAATTGCGTTTGTTGGTGTTAGGATAGCATCAAATTTTGGATTGTTTGATTTTATAGAAAATGAAATTCTTTTAGATTTGTTCAGCACAGGCATCATTCAAATTGGCATATTGTTTTTGATGCCATTTGTTTTATATCTCAGTTTTTTCAAAAAAAAGCCAAAACAAGTTTTTCAAGATTTTGGATATAAAAAATTGGGTTTCAAAGCAATTTTGATTTGCTTTGGTATTGGTATTTTGGCATACGTACTAAATGTTTTTGTTTCAAACTTTTTTGCAATTGTCTTGAATTATATTGGATACAATCCACAATATTCGTCTGCTGGTGGCACAGGTTATGATACACTACCAAAGTTTTTGTTTGGAATTTTATCTGTTGCAATTTTACCAGCAATTTGCGAAGAATTTGTGCATAGGGGTTTGATACTTCGTGGCACAAGTAGTGTGATAGGATACAAAAAAGCAATATTACTCAGTTCTTTGCTTTTTGGTCTTATGCATCTAAACATTTCGCAATTTTTCTATGCGACAGTTTTAGGGCTTTTGATGGGACTTGTTGCTACTATGACAAGAAGTATTTGGCCTGCCACAATAATTCACTTTTGTAATAATTTTATAAATGTCTTTTTATCTTATGCCGAAAGTTCAAATCTGTTTAATTTCAGCATAACAAGTGTACTCAATGATTTGGCTAATCAGAGCACAATTTTATTCTTTATTGTTTCAATAACAATAGTTGGATTTGTTGTGTTTGGTATTTTGTATTTAATCAAAAAATTATTTATGATAACTGGCGCAAATGAGTATAACAAAATGTTTGAAAATTTGGAGAGTAAAATTAGAAGTACAGACGGCAACAACATGAGTGATGAAGAAGTTGTTTCTACATTTCATAGTTATGTATTTCCAAATTTGAAATCCCCATCAAATATTTATGATTTATATATAAATGACAACAAACATTATGGAAATTTGGAATTAAAGTATAAAATCCCATTGATTTCTTGTTTGGTTTTGGGCGGACTTATAACCATGTTCACTTTTATTTGGGGAGTGGTGTAGTCAATGATTGGTATAAATATAGTTTGTGTTGGCAATCTCAAAGAAAAATTTTGGTGTCAAGCGATTGATGAATACAAAAAAAGAATTTCTGCTTTTGCAAATATTTCTATTTTTGAAGTTAAAGAATCAAATTATGGCACAAGCGAAGCAGAAATCAAAAGAGCAAAACAAGAAGAGGCAAAAAGATTAGAAAAATATTGTGTTGGCTATAAGATTGCACTTGAAATAAATGGCGAAAGTTTTGATAGTGAAAATTTTGCAAAGCATATATCAAATCTTACCACAAACGGCAACTCTACAATTACATTTTTTATTGGTGGTAGTTTTGGACTTGATAAAGAATTTAGTGATTCTATGGATGAAAAACTTTCTTTTTCAAGTTTTACATTTCCACATCAACTTATGCGTGTTATTTTAGCCGAGCAAATTTATAGAGCATTTACAATAATAAATAACAAAACATATCATAAATAAATCAAAAATAGGGGAGTAAAATGATACATTCGCTTGCTGGTGGAGAACTAAAAGAACAAAGAGTAATTAATATAGCAAAAGTTGTTATAGAAAGCACAAAAGAAGAATTGTTATATATTTATGATGACAACACCATAAAAACTGATGACTATGTTCTGGTGCCTTACGGTTGGGTTGATGAACCCACAAAAGCACAGGTTGTAAAAATAATAAATAATGTAAATTCCAATAACTTTCCAAATATTAAAAGATTAAAAAAAATATATAAAAAGTTGTAATTTTAATAAAAAAACGTGCAAAAATGCATGTTTTTCTTTTTTTTGTATCAAATTCACATTTTTTCTTTCTTTTACATATTTTGTTGTAGTCAACAAAAGGAGGAAAAAAACATGAGTTGTTGTAGAAGAAGATTTGATGATGGATTCAACAATAGGTTTATTTTTGGTGTTGTTGGTCCAGCAGGTCCAACCGGTCCAGCCGGCCCACGTGGACCAATAGGCCCAACTGGTCCAACTGGAATGATGGGGCTAACAGGAGCAACCGGTCCAACTGGTGCAACCGGACCAACTGGTGCAACTGGTCCAACAGGCCCAACCGGAGCAACTGGTCCAACTGGTGCAACTGGTGCAACTGGTCCAGAAGGATTAACACCAACATTAACAATTGGAACTGTTACAACGGGTGAAACTGCAAGTGCTTCAATCACGGGCACAGCACCAAACTTTGTGCTTAATCTAGTTTTGCCAGAAAGTAATTCTCAAGTGGTGAATAAATAAAAAATGCTCATTTTGAGCATTTTAATTTTTTATTATTTTTATTGATTTGAACTATCTTTTTTCAAACTTTCAAGTTCTGCTTTAAGCTGTTGTATTTCTTGTTTAAGTAAAAGATTTTCTTCTTTCAAATTTAGATATTCTTGTTTTGTATTCATATTCTCTTTTTGTAATTCATCATATTCTTCACGTGTTTCTTTAACAACAATTTTTTCTGTTTGTGCTTCTGCATTTCTTTTTCTTACAGCCAAAACATTAAGTGCAATATATAATGATACTGTAACAATACAAAGTATTGAAAATGCAGTTACAAATGCTGAGTATTGAAACAAATTGATGTCACAAACCAAAAGGCATAATGTCAAGCCTATTAATGCCAAACCAATATAAGTTGGGATTTGCAACGCCATAGCACTTTTGTCCATTTTTGAATATTGAGAAATAATCAAAATAAACACTACGCTTGAAATTGCTGTGACACCAGCAATTCTTCCAAGAACAGGAACAGTATCAAAAAGGCTTGTTGTAAATAATAAAATTGCAAAAATTGTAGAAACACCCAAAAGTGAAAGACCTATAATTCCCAAAATTCTTTTTCTTTTAATTACTGACAATTCATTAATAGAAAGTCCAGATGCAACTGCAAGTGTTGCTGTCACAAGCAATACTTTAAGCAAAGCGCCTTCAAAAACTTTCACTCCAAAAACTGCAAGTATCAACAAAACAGCTACAACAGCAATACCAGTTAATGATATGCCCGTAAATACTTTTTTTAATTTTTCCATAAAAAATCTCCTTGATATAATAATATTATAACACTAAAATATTTTTATGTAAATAAAAAAATAATATAAATAATTTTTAAGATATTTTTTATCCCATTCTTCTTGTTTTTTTCTTATATTACTTACGTATAAAATACCAGGTATTATATATAACCAAAAACATATAATGGCTAATAAAACATTGATTTTAGGTCTAGGCGGTACCATATTTTCAATTTTATTTGTATTATTTGCTTGATCAGAATATCCTAAAAATAATTAATTATGGTACCAGAATTATTTGTTGTGTTAGTTGTATTAGTGCTTTTTATTACTTTTTCTGTTACATATGGAGTATTACAAAAAGGGCAAACTCCTGCCTCTTTATTTTCATCGACTTCAATATTTGCGCCACAAGAAATGCATTTAGCTGCATTTGTACATTTTTACATATTATAGTACAGATTTTGTACAATATCAACATGAATATAGGTAAAAAATTAAAAGAATTAAGAAAATCTTATAATTACACCCAAGAGCAACTTGCTATGCGATTAAATATATCTAGAGTTAATTATACTAGATATGAAAGTGGTAAAGTTCGTCCAGACTATGAAACATTGTTATTACTTGCAGACTTTTATGATATTTCTTTGGATGAGTTATTTAATAGAAAAAATTAGTTATAATTATTTAAGGTGTAAAAAAAGACGATGATTATAACCGTCTTTTTTGGCTCCCCGGAGAGGGCTCGAACCTCCAACCTATCGGTTAACAGCCGAGTGCTCCACCATTGAGCTACCGAGGAA
>CADBPU010000010.1 GCA_902796635.1 uncultured Eubacteriales bacterium
AAGAAAGTGTTGAATATATTTGAATACAAGCGTTGCAAAATCATATAATACTTTGCATACATGTTATATATTTTGATGATTTTTATTTTATTAATTTCTCAAAATTCAAAACCCCAAAACCTTCTGTATTCCTATCTCCTGACAATCTATCACAAGAATTGATTATTCTACTTTTGACTTGCAATGGGTTTAGATTTGGATATTTTTGCAAAAGTATTGCACACGCCCCTGCTATAATTGGTGTTGAAACACTAGTTCCACTCATTTTTGTATAAAACTCGCCCATTGGTGAAGCACAGACAATATCAACACCCGATGCAAGACAATCTGGCTTATAAAAATTGTTTGATGGACCCCTGCTTGAAAAGTTTGCTATTGAAAACTGGTTTTTGCTTACGTCATTAATATTTCTACCATCATCGAGTGCGCCAACAGTTATAATTCTCCCGCTTGCACCGGGGCTTTTTATCGTTCTACGCTCTGGTCCACTATTGCCGGCAGCAGCAACCACAACAATTCCGGAATTCCAAAGTGCTTCTGCACCTTGCATCAGTGGGTCGCCACTATCAAGTGGCTGACTACCTAAACTCATACAAACAACACGTATATTAAATCGTTCTCTGTTATCATATATCCACTGCATAGCTTTTAATATTGTAAGAGAGCCAGTTTCTCCTTTTTCATCAAGTGCTTTACACATAATAATGTTTGCTTTTGGGGCGATGCCTGAAAATTTTTTACCACTCAAAAAACCATTTCCTGCAAGCACACTTGCAACAAAAGTTCCATGACCATTGTCATCATATGGAACTTGCTTTCCGTTTACAAAATCTTCAAAATGTAAAATTCTGTTGTCAAAAGAGCAAAAATCAACATGCTCTGCAATTCCTGTGTCTATAATGGCAACATTTACTCCACTGCCATTAAAAATTTCTTTGTCTATATTTTCATAATTCATCGCTTTTTTGGCAATATTCATTTGTGCAAAAACTTTTGCTACACTTGATATGTATTTGACTTGGGTGAGATTTGCAATTCTTGTAATGCTGTCAATATTTGCACTTATTCCAAATGCTTTTATAAAAGGATATTCATCAACGTTTTCATACATACTTTTTAGATATCTTTTTGCAAAATAATAATTATTTGCATACACAAGGCAATCAACTTTTTGATTTTCATCACTCATACTTTTTGTATAATCAAGTAAATTTTTATCAATTTTTTTTAACATATCACCTCAGCATTTTTATTAATTCTTCAAGCCGATTTTTTTGCTCTTCATTGAGCATTTGCGACATAGAATTTTTTATTTCTTCCAATTTTCTATCGTTCAAATTTCCGTTTTGTTTTTGCTTTTTTGATTCCATCAATAGTTCTGTCAAAAGCTCTTGTTGATTCATATTTTGATATTTTTGCATCTTTTCTTTTATTAATTCTTCATCAAAATTTGATTGTGATTGATTATCAAAATTTTTATTCAAATTGTTATTTTTTTGCAAATTTTCATCGTTTTTTATATAATTTTCGTTATTTTTTATGTTTCTTTGCAAATTTTGATTATATTTTTCAAATTTATCATCTTTTGATAAATTGTTTGTATCTTTGTTACTGTTGCAAAACTCTTCAAAATTCATACACTCACCTATTAACTAATTTATTATATGCTGGCATATATTATTATTGATACTTATAGGAGTTTTTATGGTTAGAATTAATGGCGTGAAAGCAACAAGCACACAGCAAATTGAAAAAGAAAAAAAATTAAAACCAACACTTAATCAAATACTTGATAAAATGGAAAATAACTATCAAGAAATCAATAACCCACAAAATGTAAAAACTAATCTATTATACAATAATTCTAACTACATAAACAAAGAGAGCCAAAATCAATCTAATGAAAATATTAGCAATGACTTTTCAAATCAAAATGCTAATGCCTTTACTAACAATATTTTTTCAAATCTCTTGCAAAATTCCTTTAAGCAAAATGATGCAAGTAATGATAACAATGTTTGTACTCAAAATTTTGCTGATGACAAAAACAATTTGCTTTTGTCAGTTTTGCCAATGATACTATCAAAAAACAAAGATAAAGGCGGTATGAAAAACAGTCAAGAAGTGATTATGAAAGAATTGATAAAGCAAACAAATAACCCTAGACTTGCACAAATAGTCGAACTATTGCCAAAAATTTTGAATAAGAACAATAACTTTGGGCAAGTTTTTACATCATCACAAACTCAAAAAAAAGAGGAGCCAAAGATTGACTCCTTCAAAAAAACTAGTGAATATACTGATGATTAATTATCAATTATATTATTAAATTTTGCAAAAAAACGATAAATTTTATGCATTTTTGAGTATATTTTTTATGTTTTTTACCTATTTTTTATAATTTTTTTTAATATTACACAATCAAATTGATTATTTTGTTTGGGACATAAATAACCTTTTTAACGTTTTCAAAATCAACAGCAAACTTGCCTGATTCTCTAATGAGTTTCAAAACTTCTTCTTGTGAAAGATTTTTTGAAATTGCAATTTTGCCTTTCAATTTTCCACAAACTTGAACTGGTATTTCAATTTCATCACGTTCTGTTTTATTTTTATCATACTCTGGGAAACTCTCTTCCAAAATGTCATGACCAAACACTCTTTCAAAAATTTCACTTGTGATATGTGGCGCAAGTGGGTTGAGTGCAATAAGGAATTGTTTTAACTCTTCTTTTGTAAGCCAACCATCTTCTCTTATCTTTTTAATAAAAATCATAAATGCAGAAATTGCTGTGTTGAGTTTTGCATTTTCATAGTCATCTTCAACTTTTTTAAGTAAACTATTGAGTTCAATTTCATGCTCTTTTGAAACTCCACCATCTTTTACAATTTCTTGCAACTTCCAAACTCTATCCAAGAAGTTGACAATGCCATCAATTCCATTATATGTCCACATAGAGTTATCTTCATAACCAGCAAGGAAATGAACATGAAGTCTTGTTGCATCTGCACCATACTTGTCTATAACTTCAAGTGGAGATACACCATTAACAGAACTCTTGCTCATCTTTTTGCCTTCGCTATCCAAAATAAGTCCACTGCCAAGTTTTCTTTTGAAAGGATTTGGTGTTGGCACAACGCCAATTTCATACAAGAAATTTTGCCAAAAGAACGCATAAAGTACGTGTCTTGTGATGTGTTCAGTTCCACCCAAATAGACGTCAACTTCGCCCCAATATTTAAGTTTTTCTGGGTCAGCAAGTGCTTTGTCGTTGTGTGGATCGATATATCTTAGCCAATACCAACTGCTTCCTGCCCAATTTGGCATTGTGTCGGTTTCTCGTCTTGCATCTTGGCCACATTTTGGACATTTGCAGTGAACAAAACTATCAATTTTTGAAAGTGGACTGTCGCCCTTTGCGTTTGGCAAATAGTCATCAGTTTCCGGCAAAACAAGTGGCAAATCTTTTTCATCAAGTGGCACAACTCCACAGTGGTCGCAGAACACGATTGGGAATGGTTCTCCCCAATATCTTTGTCTGTTGAAAGACCAATCTTGCATTTTGTAATTGACTTTTCTCTCGCCAATGCCAAGTTTTTCAACCATTTCGGTCATTTTTTGCTTTGCTTCTCTAACAGGCATACCTGAAAACTCTGCTGAATTAAGCATCTTTGAATTTTTTGTTATATATTCATATTTCTCAACAGCATTTTGTGAACAATCGCCTTCAATAACTTGAATCATAGGAATGTTGAATTCTTTTGCAAATTCATAGTCTCTTTGGTCGTGGCAAGGAACCGCCATAACTGCGCCTGTGCCATAGTTGTTAAGGACAAAATCAGCAAGATATACTGGCACTTTTGCATTTGTCAAAGGATTTATTGCATAAATGCCTTCAAGTTTGCAACCAGTTTTATCTTTTGCTTGACTGATTCTGTCAAACTCTGTTTTTAGGGCTGTTTTTTGTCTATATTCAAGCACAGAATCAAAGTTTTTGATATTCTGCTTTAATTCATCAACAAGTTTGTTTTCTGGTGCCAGAACGACAAATGTTATGCCGTATGCTGTTTCAATACAAGTTGTATAAATTTTAAGGTTTGAAATTTTGTTGCCATTTTCATCAACCAAGTCAAGTTTAAGTTCAACGCCTTCACTTTTGCCAATCCAATTTCTTTGACTCTCTTTCAAACTCTCTGCCATGTTGATATAGTCAACATTTTTCAAGAGTTTTTCGCTATATTCCTTCATTTTTAAGAACCAAACATCACGATTGACTTGAATAACTTCGTTGCCACATCTATCACATTTGCCACCTTGGCTGTCTTCATTTGAAAGAACTGTTTGACAATGTTCACAAAAATTTACAACGCCTTTTTCTTTGTATGCTTTGTTATGCTTGAATAGTTGCAAAAATATCCATTGTGTCCATTTATAATATTCTACATCACTTGTGCAGAAAGTTCTGCTCCAATCAAAAGAAAGACCAATACGTTTTGATTGTGCAACTACGTTTTTCATGCCATCAGCAACAAATTTTCTTGGATTTATTCCCTTTTTTATGGCAGCATTTTCTGCTGGCAAACCAAAGGAATCACCACCGATAGGAAAAAGTACATTGTAGCCCTTAAATCTTTTGTATCTTGCTATAACATCACTTGGAACTGTACCTTTTAAGTGTCCCATGTGCAAGTTGCCACTAACATTAAAAAACTCATACAAAACATAATATTTTGGTTTTGTTGGGTGAAAATCTATCGCCTTAAACTTTTCTTCCTTATCCCATCTATCTTGCCATTTTTGTTCTATTTGCTTAAAATCATAAATTGCCATAAAAACTCCCGTGTTTATTTGATAAAAATTATTAATAACAAACAAAAAAATAGTATCACAATTACTTGTTTTTGTCAAAAACTTAACAAATATTGCAAAACTATTTTTGATTATTAATTTATTATTCAAAATATAATTTTATATTTTATAGCGTTTCTTCTTCAAATTCCAATTTTTTACTTGGATTTGTGTTTGCATATGTCGTACTATATTTTGTTTTTGTATTATAAAATGTTTCATTATACTTTGCAATCATTCTTTTATCACATTCTTCAAAATCGGTATTCTTACCTGTTGAATAAGTATTCATCAAAGATTTTTCACCATTATAGTGAGCAAAACCCATAAGATGCATACTTTCGTGCGCTGTTATTGTATATGCAAGACTATTTTCTGCTGCCAATGTTTCTTCAAGTGTTCCATAAGTCTTCCAAATTCCAGATAAATAATGCTTACAATAAGTTATGCTTTGGTCTTTAAGTTCACGAGTCCAATTGTTATAATCCCAATCGGTTTCAGCCATTACATTAGGATTATTTGACAAGACATCATCAACGATGTAAAGTGGAATATCATCTTTGTTTATTTTGTCAATCTTAGTAATTCCATATTTTTGCAAACCACTCTGTGTTGTACATAATTTGAATTGTAATTTTTTACTATTCAAATCATTCAAATTTTCATATGCTTTGGCTATTCCCCTAAGTGCCAAATCTTGATCTTCTTCTGTGGTATCATATTTCAGCATATTCATAAATTGCCCACCAATAACAACTCTGTGAGTGCCGGCTTTAAGATGGGCACCATCAACCAAAAGTGGCAAATCACCAGTCAGTTTTTCATAATGTCTATCTATACCATCAATAACAAGCATTGAACCACCAATGCCAACTCCACCGCTAATCACAATTATACCCATCCATTTAAGGATATCAGAAAGATCTGAATGTTTTCTCATAAATATCTCCATTAATATTATAATATAAAATGATAAATAATTCAATAGCAAATAAAAAAATAATACATTATTTTTGAAAAATCAATAAAATATAAAAAAACCTAGTAAAAACTAGGCATTCGTGGTGGTCCCTCGGGGGCTCGAACCCCGGACCCACTGATTAAGAGTC
>CADBPU010000011.1 GCA_902796635.1 uncultured Eubacteriales bacterium
CTGTATCCCCCACCAGTAGCACCACCCTTAACTCCAAACACCGGACCAAGTGATGGTTCTCTCAAAGCAAGACAGACTTTTTTATTTTTCAACGCAAAAGCGTCAGCAAGGCCAATAGACACAGTTGTTTTGCCAATACCAGATTTTGTTGGGTTTATTGCTGTAACTAAAATTAATTTGCCAAATTTGTTTTTTGGCTGTAAATCAATTTTTGCTTTATATTTTCCATAAAATATCAAATTTTTTGCATTAATTTTGAGTTTTTTTGCAATTTCTTCAATATTTTTCATTTTTGTTGCACGTGCTATTTGTATATCTGTTTTCATTTTCACCCCTATAATTCGTTGATTATTATATCACAATAGTCAATAAAAGTATAGTAAATAATGCTTAACAATATTATAATTATATTAAGTTTGACAAATATTATAATCTTTTGCTATAATTGATACGAGGTAAGTATGGATAGAAAAGATGCACCAAAAGAATATAAATGGAATCTTTGTGATATTTACAAAACTCACGAAGATTTTGAAAAAGATTTAGAAAAAGTTAACGAATATTTACCAATAGTAGAGAAATTTAAGGGTAAATTAAATAATGCAGAAACATTATTAAAATATTATAAAACAGCAGAAGCTTTTGGCAAAATAATAAATAAACTACATGCTTATGTAATGCTAAATCATGATGTTGACTTAAATAATGATTTATATTTGGAAGATGAGCAAAAGTTAAATATATTTAGTTCAAAACTATCAAAAGTTAGTTCGTTTGTTGATCCAGAACTAGCAAGTCTTAAAGATGAATATTTTGAAAATATTTTAAGAGACGAACGTTTTAAGGACTACAATAAAGATATTGAAAAACTTTTGAATGATAGAAAACATATTTTAAGTAAAGAACAAGAAGAAGCATTATCTGTCATGTGTTCTTTTGCAAATGGATTTGATGATGTTATGTCAACATTGACCGAAAATGATTTCAAATACAAACCAGTTTTACTTAATGGTAAAGAAAAAGAACTAACAGAAAGCACTTACCATAGATTTATTACTGATAAGGATAGAAAAGTTAGGACACAAGCTTATAACAACTTATATGAAGTTTATAAACAATTTTCAAAAACATTAGCCATTAATTATATCAATTTTATCAAAATGATTAACTGTGATTTGAAATTAAGAAAATATAATTCAACTTTTGAAATGTTTCAAGAAAACAAAAAAATTCCTCAACAACTTTTTGATAATTTAATAAAAAATATCAATAAAAATTTAATTTTAGAGCAAAAATACTTCAAATTATTAAAAAAATCAACAAAAATTAAAGATTTTGGTTTTCAAGATGTATATCAATCACTATCAAAAAACTTAGATAAAAATTATTCTATTTCTCAGCAAAAAGACATTGTAATAAAAGCACTTGCACCACTTGGTCAAAAATATGAAAATCTACTTAAATCAGCATACGAAAATAACTGGATTGATTATTGCACAAATTCAAACAAAAAAAGTGGTGGCTATATGTTAGGTGTTTACGGAGTTCATCCTTATGTATTCTTAAATGACATTGGTGATTATGATAGTTTATCAACATTAGCCCATGAGCTTGGTCACGCAATGCACACATACTTCTCTGATAATTCGCAACCTTACACAAAGCATCGTTATTCCACATTTATTGCAGAAATAGCAAGCACCGTCAATGAAATACTTCTCAATAAATATATGATTAAAAATGCTAAAACAGCAGAAGAAAAATTATTTTATATTGACAATTATTTGCAGCACTTCAAAAGCACTGTATTTAGACAAACAATGTTTGCAGAATTTGAAGATTTTGCTCACACCAAAGTTGCCAATGATGAAATTCTCAGCGAAAAAATCTTAAATGATAAATATAACGAACTTTTGAAAAAGCATTTTGCTGACACTGTAAAAATTGATGAAAATATAACTCATGAATGGCAGAGAATACCTCACTTCTATTCGCCATATTATGTTTACAACTATTCAACAAGTTTTATATCTGCAGTTTATATTGCAAATTCCATATTAGAAAATAAACATAATATGCTGAGCAATTACATGGAAATGTTAAAAAGCGGATGTGATGGTTATCCAACTGAAATACTTGCAAAAGCAGGGATAGACTTAACGAAAGATGAAACATATAATTATGCATTTGACGACATGAGAAAAACTCTTAAAGAAGCAGAAGACATTCTTAATAATACAAAAGAAAATAATAATGAATTGTAATTATTCAATAAAATATTAAATTTAATAAAAAAATACTAAGAAATTAAATCTTAGTATTTTTGTTTATCATCAAAAATTTATAAAATTTGTTTATTTTTTTAGTTTTTTTTATAAAAAAACCACGTTTTTATAATATTTTTTTAATTTTGATTATAAATTTATAACAATATTATTATTAGTTATTTACTTGCCTTATCAAGTATTTCATCAATCCTATCCAAGTCGTTCCTATTGTAGTAATCAATATAGATTCTTCCCCTATTGTCATTGCCCAATACACTAACTTTTGTACCAAGAATTCTTTTCATTTTGTCAACAAGTTCTCTTAACTCTATTGATTGATTTGCAACAGTATTGCCATTTCTTGAAGTTTTTACTGCTTTTTCCAAATCTCTAACAGTAAGTTTTTTTGCACAAACTTGATGAGCAAGTTTAAGTTGTGCTTATTTATCTGTAACAGCAACCAAACTTCTTGCATGACCAGCAGAAATTTTGCCTTGTTCAATCATTTGTATAACTTCTGGTTCCAAGTTAAGCAATCTTATTGTGTTTGCAACAACAGGACGAGATTTTCCTAATCTATCAGCAACCTTTTCTTGCGTCCAGCCAAAATCTTCCATTAATTTACGCATTGCGCGTGCGCATTCCATTGGATTCAAGTCTTCTCTTTGCAAATTTTCAAGCAAACTTACTTCTGCAATTTCACTTTGAGTATAATTTTTAACAATAGCAGGGATTGTAGTTAGACCTACAAGTTTAGAAGCACGATAACGTCTTTCTCCTGCAATAATCATATATCGCTCACCACGTTTAACAACAATTATTGGTTGGATAACTCCATGAACCTTAATACTATCGGCAAGTTCCTTCATTGCCTTTTCATCAAAGACTTTTCTTGGCTGATTTGTATTTACATCAATATCAGCAAGTGATAGTTGAATTACAACATCATTTGTTAAATCTCCATCCAAATCCCCTGGCATTTTTACAACTTGTCTAGTTGTTTTTTTGTTTTCAACATTTTCTTCTTCTGCATTTTCATAAACACCAAACAAACTATCAAGTCCTCTTCCTAAACCTTTTTTCATTATATTACTCCTTTGTTATAATTATTTATAAATTTATTTAGCGCTATCATTTGATTTGTTGCGCTCTAATAGTTCTGTTGCCAATTCTTTATATGCAACTCCACCCTTACTCTTTGCGTCATATTTGCAAATTGGAGTTCCATAACTTGGTGCTTCGGCAAGTCTTATATTATTTGGAATAACAGTATTGAATACCTTTTTACCAAAAAATTTTCTAATCTCTTCACTGACTTGATTAACAAGATTACTACGATTATCTTTCATTGTCAAAACAACACCTTCTACGTCAATATTTGGATTCAAATGTTTTTTTACAAGTTTAATAGTATTCATTAATTGAGAAAGTCCTTCGAGTGCAAAGAAATGGCACTGAATAGGTATCAAAACAGAATCACAAGCAGTGAGTGCATTTACAGTAAGCAATCCAAGTGAAGGTGGACAATCAATACAAATGTAATCGTATGAGTTCTTCAATCTGTTAAGAATATTCTTTAATACTCTTTCTCTATTATCCATTGAAACCAATTCTATTTCAGCTCCTGCCAAATTAATTTCACTTGGAAGGATGTCCAAACCTTCAATTTCAGTTCTACGAACAACTTCTTCTACATAGTTTTCTCCAACAATTACATTATATATGCTTTTTAAGTCTGGTGCCTTATCAAGACCAACAGCACTTGTTGCATTGCCTTGTGGGTCCAAATCAATTAACAATACTTTTTTACCCATTGTAGCCATATAAGCACTTACGTTTACACACGTCGTAGTTTTACCAACTCCACCCTTTTGGTTTGCATAGGCAATTATTTTTCCCATACCTACCTCCTTATACAAATTAATTATACCATATTAAGTATACTAATCAAAATGATTTTATAAAATAATTTGTTTCACGTGAAACTTTTACAATATAAATGCCATTTTACCGATAAATTATATATAAAAATCTTTTAATTAAATGTTTCACATGAAACAATCATAACAATATTGCTATTTAATTAAATTTTGAAACGAATTATAAAATGTTTCACGTGAAACAAATAAAAAAATTATTGCAATAAAAAGATGTTCCAAATGAAACATCATAATTTCAAACTAAAATATTGTATGAATGAAACATATAAATTTTAATGTAATATAATAAGTTATTTAATAGGTGCAACCCTCGGTTTATTCTGCCCACGTGGATATTTTGAAGAAGTTTCACTTATTTTAGTAATACATATAAGTTTTCTATCTATTTCCTGAGTTATATTAATAGCGATAATATTAATATTTCCTCCACCGAGTAAATTTATACACTTGCGTGCATCATTTAACTCGTTTTCACAGTCGCTTGACTTGTAAGCAATAAATTGGCCACCAACTTTAACAAATGGCAGACAATATTCAGTAAGAATTGGCATACTAGCAACTGCACGAGATATTACGTAGTCAAATGTATTAAGAAATTTTTGCTTAAATTCTACATCTTCGGCACGAAAATGTAAACACAACGCATCTTTAATTTCGAACGCATCAACAACGTTTTGCAAAAATTTAATACGTTTATTTAAGCTATCAACCAAAAATACTTTCAAATCTGGTCGCGCTATTTTTAATGCTAGACCTGGAAATCCGGCACCTGTACCAATATCGCACACTGTTGCATTCTTTTTGTACATCTTGCAGTTTATTATACTATCAACAAAATGTTTGATATACACATCTTCATAAGATGTTATTGACGTCAAATTTACATTTTTATTATATTCAATCAAATATTCATAATATTTATTGTATTTATCTAAAATATCTTGTGTTGGCTCAATTTCATTTTCTAAAAGAGTATTTTTTAATTTATTGATAACTTCATCTTTGTTCATATAATTATGATACTATTTTTTGCTTTTTTTGTCAAAATTATATATGACATTTATGCTTTTTTACTACAAAAGATAATCAAAATTTATTAGTTTTTAATCTTTAATTTTTAGCAATATTCTTAACAACTTTTATAAAATTTAAGGAAAATTATAAAAAAAATGGCTATTTTTTGCTTTTTTTTGCAATTTTTAGCCATTTTTTATTAAAATTTTATTATTTATTCATTATTTGAGCCATCTAAATTACTATCATCACTGTCAAAGTTTTCTTTAAGGATTTGTGGTTGATTTTCATGATTTTCTTGTTGTTGCACTTCTTCTTGTTCTTCAACTTCTTTTTCTTCATCGGTTGGAGTAATTGCTATTGAAACTATCTTTTCATTATTAACAACTCTCATAATTCTAACACCAAGTGAATCTCTATTGAATTTACTTATTTCACTTCCATTAACTCTTATTATTGTGCCTTTATCACTAATAAGTATAACATCTTCATTATTTGAAATTTGTTTCAAACCAACAAGCAATCCTGTTTTATCATTGAATACACCTGCTTTGACACCTTTACCGGCTCTTGCTTGCAATCTGTAATTTTCGAGTTCGCTACGTTTTCCATATCCATTTTCTGTGATTGTGAGAACATGATATATAGTTTCACATGAAACATTTTCGGCACTATCGTCAGTATTTTCAGTATTTTCTACAATTTTGTTTTGCTTTAATTTTATCATACTAACCATGTAGTCGTCATCATCAAGGTCCATACATTTAACACCTTGTGTATCACGTCCCATCGCTCTCACATCGGTTTCTGCAAAATGTATACATTTTCCATTATGTGTTGCAACGAGAATTTCGTCGCTTCCATTTGTAAGTTCAACTGACATTAGTTCATCGTTTTCAACAAGTTTAATGGCAATTTTTCCAACTTTTCTTATACTTGCAAATTCTTCAAGTGATGTCTTTTTGATAAGCCCATTTTTTGTTGCCATCATAAGATATCCAACTTCATTTTCTTTTAATGGTATAAGCGCTGTAACTTTTTCTCCTGATTGTAATTGCAACAAGTTGATTATCGCACGTCCTTTTGCTTGCCTTGATGCTTCTGGTATTTCATAGCCCTTCATTGAATACACTTTTCCCATGTTGGTAAAGAAGAGTAGCGTATCATGTGTGCTCGTTACAAATATCTTTTCAACGAAGTCTTCTTCTTTTGTAGTAAGACCTGTCACACCTTGACCAGCCCTGTGTTGAGCCCTATATTCCGCAACTGGAAGTCTTTTTACATATCCGCAATGTGTCAAACTGATTACAACATCTTCTCTTGCAATCAAATCTGCAATATCAATATCGCTGTAATCAAGAGAAATTTCAGTTTTTCTATCTTCTCCATAGCTTTCACTAATTTCAGTTAGTTCTTTTTTGATTATATCCCAAACTCTGCTTTCGTGAGCCAAAATATCTTTGTAATCTTCAATTTGCAAATGTAAGTTATTAAGGTCATTTTTTATTTTTTCGACCTCAAGTCCCGTTAGTCTTTGAAGTCTCATATCGAGTATTGCACCTGCTTGAATCTCATCAAGCAAGAATTTTGAAGTAAGATTTGCAATAGCTTCTTGTCTGTCTGCGCTCGCTTTTATTGTTGCAATAACTTCATCAATATTTGATAGCGCTATCAAAAGTCCTTCCAAAATATGTGCTTTTTCTTGTGCTTTTTCCAAATCATATTTTGTTCTTTTTGTGACAACATCTTTTTGAAAGTTTAGATAGTGTTGCAACATTTCTTTAAGATTAAGCATCTTTGGCTCGCCATTGACAAGGGCAAGCATGATTATTCCATTTGATATTTGTAATTCTGTATGTTTATATAAGAAATTAAGTATAACTTGTGGGTTGTAATCCTTTTTTACATCAATTTCAATTTTGATACCATTTCTGTTTGAAAGGTCAACAAGTTTTGCAATTCCTTCCAAACGTTTATCTTTAACAAGGTTTGCAATATCTGTCACAAGTTTTGCTTTGTTCACTTGATATGGCAATTCTGTTATTGTTATGGTAGAACGTCCATTGTCTTCTTCTTCAATATTTGCTCTTCCACGAAGTATCACACCGCCACGACCAGTAGAGTAGGCATGTTTTATTGCAGCACCACCCATGATCAAACCTTTTGTAGGATAGTCTGGGGCAGGAATATATTGCATCAAACCATCGATGTCGATATCTGGATTATCAATTAAGGCAATACAACCATTTACAACTTCTTTCAAATTATGTGGAGGAATATATGTTGCCATACCAACAGCAATACCATCACTGCCGTTTACAAGCAAATTAGGAAATCTTGCAGGTAAAACAACTGGTTCTTTAAGTTCGCCATCATAGTTCGGAACAAAATCCACAGTGTTTTTGTCAATATCGCGCAACATTTCATTAGAAATTTTAGATAGTCTTGCTTCTGTATATCTTGATGCGGCTGCACCATCTCCGTCAATACTTCCAAAATTTCCATGTCCCTGAACAAGTGGATTATTTATTGAAAAATCTTGTGCAAGACGAACCATGGCATCATAAATCGAACTATCGCCATGTGGGTGGTATTTACCCATAACTTCACCAACTGCTCTTGCAGATTTTTTGAATGGTTTATCATAAGTTGCGCCCATTTCTCCCATTGCATAAATAATTCTTCTGTGAACAGGTTTAAGTCCATCTCTCACATCAGGAATTGCACGGCTGACATTGACTGCCATTGCATAAGCAATAAAATTCTCTTTCATTTGGTCGTTCAAATCAACTTCAACAACTTTGCTGTTTTCAAGAATTTTTGACAATTCCTCGCTGTAATCATTTTTTTTCATCTTTTTCTCCTGATTAAAATTTAATCAAAAATAATAAAATTTTATTGATTTTTGCTGTTTTTTTGCGTTTTTTTAATAATTTTTCGCATATTTTTGTAAATTTTTATAATTTTATATTAGTTTATATAAGTAATTAAATATCCAAGTTTTTGACTAAAGTTGCGTTTTCTTCAATAAATTTTCTTCTAATTTCTGGATTATCTCCCATAAGATCATTAAACACTTTATCTGCTTCAATAGCATCACTCATATTAACTTTAAGCAAAATTCTTCTTTCTGGATCCATAGTGGTTTCCCAAAGTTGATCAGCATCCATTTCTCCAAGACCTTTGTATCTTTGTTGTCCTGTTATCTTTTTGGTGTTGGTTGCATTAAAGTTTGCCATTTCTTCTTCTGTATAGAAATAGTGTTCTTCATTTCCACAATTGATTTTGTAGAGTGGTGGTTGGGCAACATAAACGTGTCCTTCGCTAATAAGCTTTGGCATAAAACGGAAAATAAAGGTCAAAAGCAAAATCCTGATATGTGAGCCGTCAACATCGGCATCGGTCATACAAATAATTTTGTCATATCTCAATTTACTACTATCATAGTCATCATGAATACCACATCCAAATGCAGTTATCATCGCTTTGATTTCTTCGCTTGAAAGCGCTCTCGCAAGCCGTGCTTTTTCAACATTCAAAATTTTTCCACGAAGTGGCAAAATTGCTTGATATCTTGGATCTCTGCCACCTTTTGCACTTCCGCCGGCAGAATCACCCTCAACAAGATAAATTTCACAAAATTCTGAATTCTGTTCACTGCAATCAACAAGTTTGCCTGGTAGAGTAGTGGTTTCCAATGCTCCTTTTCTTCTTGCAAGTTCTCTTGCATTTCTTGCAGCATCTCTTGCTCTTTGCGCTGTGATAGAGCGAAGTATGATTTCTTTTGCATCTTTTGGGTTTTCTTCCAAATATGTGCCAAATCCGTCCTGCAAAGCATTGCCAACAAGTGCTCTCATTTCGCTATTTCCAAGTTTGGTCTTTGTTTGTCCTTCAAATTGCGGGTCGGTTAGTTTTACTGAAATAACTGCAGTGAGTCCTTCTCTCACATCATCACCAGAAAGTTTTTCTTCTGGCTTTAACAATTTTTGTTTGTGACCATAGTCATTGATTATTTTTGTAAGGTAATTTTTGAAGCCATCAAGGTGTGTTCCACCTTCTTCTGTGTTGATATTGTTTGCATACGCATATATTATTTCGTTGTATGTGTCATTATATTGCAAAGAAATTTCAATCTCATGCTTTGCACCAGCTTTGTTGATGTAAACTGGTTTTTGAAACAAAACATTTTTGCCACGATTGAGATATTCAACGTATTCAATAATTCCACCACTATAATGGAACGTATCGCTTTTTACTTCTTCGCCACGCTCGTCTGTTAAACTGATAGTTATACCTTTATTCAAAAAGGCAATTTCTCTGAATCTATTTCTTATATGTTCGTAATTAAAGTTTACTGTTTCAAAAATTTCAGCATCTGGTTTGAATGTGACTGTTGTTCCATGATTATCAGCTGGTTCAATAACTTTTAATGGTTCATCTGGCACACCCCTGTGATATTTTTGATAGTGATGACCACCATTTTGATAGACATCAACAGTTAGCCATTCACTAAGGGCGTTTACACAAGAAACACCAACTCCGTGAAGTCCGCCACTAATGTGATAACCTTCTCCACCAAACTTTCCACCAGCATGGAGTTTCGTCAAACAGATTTCAACTGCACTTTTGTTTTCTGGTTGATGAATACCTGTTGGTATTCCACGTCCATTATCAACAACCTTGCAGCTGCCATCTTTTTGCAAAAATACCTGAATGGTATCGCAATAGCCAGCAAGTGCTTCATCGATACTGTTATCAACAATTTCTGTAATAAGATGATGAAGTCCTCTTTCGTCAGTACTGCCAATGTACATACCCGGTCTTTTTCTTACTGGTTCAAGTCCTTCCAAAACTTGAATATCACTTGCTTCATAGTGAGTTGATTTTTCAAAATTTTTGAATTCTTCTTCTGCTTTTATATCTTCAAAATTTTCTGCCATAATGGTTCAATTCCCCTATTATTATATACTATATAAATTATATCATATATAATATATAAATAAAAGCATTTTTTCAAAAAAAGTTCAAAATAAACCAAAATTTTGATTTTAAGGGCTGTTTTATTTTTTTTTAGTGTTTTTATCAATAAATGGGAAATGATAAAAAATAGCAGGTTTTACTGCCATAAAAACAATAAAAAATCAAAGCAATTAACTTTGATTTTCTTTTCCATATAATTCTAGTTCAAATTTTTTCAATTGTCTTTCATATGCTTTTTGCACATTTTCTTTGCCAAACATGTATTCCATTTCTTCAATCATAAGTTTGACGTCCGCAATCTCAGTATATAAATTTTCCATTACGCCAACTTTTTGATCGTCAAGAAGTGAATCATTAAATTGTCGTTTATATTTACTGATTGCAAGAGTTAGTTCTGCCATCTCTTCAATCATTTGGTCAAATTGTGCATTTTCGCCCCACTTATCAATCGCATCTTGATAGATGTTTTTATTTCCCATAATATTTCCTCATTTACAAAGATTTATCAAACAATTCTTCGCTTTCTCTAAATGCAGTTTTTGATCCAGCGTCAAAATATAAAAGCGATTTTCTAAAATTTGCTTTTAATGTTTTGTATAATTTCATTGAAATTTCATCTTTTGATTTGTCTATAAACATGTCCTTAAAAATTGTGTTTAACGCATTTTGAATAGGTCCTATGTCAACATGCGGGGAGTGTTCGCTCAAATATTCCCACATTATTTTTTTATTTTTTATTATACTGTTTTTTGCAACGTCTTTATTTGACCTATTGTAATTTCTCTCAATAATTTCGTCAAATGTTTTATTCACGCGTCTATCATTCAAATCTTTTTCTGTTTGTTTTAGTGTGACAAAATCCTTGAAATCTTGCCTTTCTGATAGATAATCAAATAATAATTCTTCTGTGGTATCAGTCTTGTTATTACTTTGATATATTTCATTATCGCCAAAATTTAATGTATCTTTTGCAACTGAACTATAGTATGCTGGACTGATATTGATGTAATGATCTTTTTTTGAGTTAGAGCGATACACGTCTTTATTTTTTTTCATCATTTCTTTTAATGATTTGTCACAATCAATCATCATGCCGTTTTGAATTTTACCAATTTCTTTCATCTCGATCAAGAAATATGTCAAATCTAAATTTTTACCACAATCCCATGTTGGGTCAAGATAGTAATATCCATCAATCTTGTATTTATCATCTTTTATATAACAAATATTGTTTCTATGAAAGCCATAATCCTTTTTACCATAAACTTCTTCTTCTGTACCAATATTATTGCCAAAAACTTTTAAGTTTGTTTCGTTTAATTCGTTAACAACAGCTTTGAAATATTCAGAAAACCCTGCACAAACAATGTATTTGCTGTTGAGTACTCCATAAACCGAGCGAGAAATTGAAGTTGATTTTGATTTATCTTCTTCTTTATAGTCTAAATTTGAAACAATAATATATGCTCTTATAAGTTTTTCTAGGGGACTATAGTTATGTTTATTTATAATATTTGCCCACTTTTTTATTCTAAAATCTGCTTTTTTAACTTCATCATATGTAAATACATCTTTATAATCAAAAATACCTATTTTAACACCCAGTTTTGCTGTTAGTTCTGACAATTCTTTCAAATTATTCAATTCAAGTTTACTGAATGTCTTTTTTTTGAAATTATTATTATATGCAACAACCAAATCACTTGGCTTCAATCCTGCTTTTTTTAAGCCATCAATTTCATAAAATACAATCTCTTTGTAATTGTTTTTAGATAAAGCATCTCTTTTGAAAAGCGTTAAAAATTTAAGGTTATTATTTTCAAATTCTTTTCTTTTTTCTTTGAATCTATTAACCCTTTCTTCAAAAAATTCATCATCCAATTGTTTGTCACTATAAGACCAAAATAAATTCATTTTACACCTTTTTTGATTGAATTTTTCTTTCTTATTTTACAATAAATAATATTTATTGTCAATATTGTTTAATATAGATTAGTTATAATATTCAGTTTTATAGTGTTTTTATAATAAAAAGAAAAACCAGCCAAAATGCTAGTTTTTTACTTTTCCATTTTCAATTTTTATTATATTTGCACCTTGAAACATAAATGGGTCATATTGTGTTGTGGTCAAAAGTGTTTGCATACGTCCTACGTATTTTATCAATCGTTGCTGACGTTCTTGATCAAGTTCACTCAAAACATCATCAAGAAGAAGCACTGGATATTCTCCCACTTCTTCTTTGAAAATTTCAAGTTCGGATAATTTCATAGATAGTGCAACTGTGCGTTGTTGCCCTTGGCTTCCAAAACTCCTTATATCAACACCATTCACAACAAGTTTTATGTCATCTCTATGTGGACCTATGTTAGTAAAACCAAGTTTTATGTCTTTTTCTCTACACTTTTTTAGTTCGATCAAAATTTGGTTTTTTATTTCTTCTGCATTTTCACCTATTATGCCTGCATACGACATTTCCAAGTCTTCTTTGTTTGATGTTAAGTAAGCGTGTACTTTTTTCGCAATTTCTTTAAGTATGTTCAAAAATTTTATGCGTTCAAAAACAATTTTACTGCCCACGTCTGCAAGCTGAATATCCCAAATTGGCAAAGTTTGCTCCAATATTTCGACATTCTGAGCGGTTTTCAAAAGTTTGTTCCTTTGGTCCAAAATTTTGTTGTATTTTGTTAGATTGTAAAAATAATTTTTGCTGAGTTGTGAAATATCAGTATCCAAAAAATTGCGTCTATCTTGTGGTGCATCTTTCACAAGTTTTAGTTCGTCAGGTGAAAAGTATACAACATTAAGATTTCCTAGCAAATCCCCAATCTTAAGCAGATTTACACCATTTATTTGAATGACTTTTTTTGTTTGCCTTGAAAAAATTATTTCTATTTTTTTAGTTCCACTTTTCTTTTCAAAGTCTATACAAAAACTTGCCCTATCTTTACTCCAATTTATGAGTTCAGCATCTCTACTGGTTTTTGAACTCTTTCCAATAGCGGAATAATATACGGCTTCAAGCAAATTCGTTTTTCCTTGACCATTTTTGCCAACAATAAGATTGATATTTGGCAATAATTTAATTGTCTCTTGGTCATAATTTCTAAAATTATTTAATTTGATTTCCTTAACAAACAAATTTATTTCTCCAGGTAAAATTTTCGCAAATATATTTTATCAAATTATAAAAAATATGTAAATTGATTTTGTGAGCCAATCATGCTTGACTTTTTATTTTTTATTTATTAAAATAAAAACATGCAAAGTTTGAAAGATAATTGGAATGAAGTACTAAATACAATGAGTAATGAAGTTACAACCGTAACTTTTGATTTATGGGTAAAAACATTGGAGCCATTGACAATCAAAGATGATTGTCTCATTTTGCTTGCAAGTAGCGAAACGGCAAAAAAAAGGTGTTTGGAACTTTGTGAAACTCAACTCAAACTTTCAATTGCAGATAATTTTGAAGTTGATAGTTTTAAGATAATCAGTCCAGATGAAAAAGAAGATTTTTCACCAACAAATGAACAACAAAATGTTGTGTTGGAAGATATCAAAAGACAAAACTGCACAAACTTCAATCCAAAATTCACTTTTGAAAGTTTTGTTGTGGGAAAAAGTAATGAGTTTGTTTATGCTGCATCAAGAGCTGTCGCTGAAAATCCGGGCAAAAGATTTAACCCATTGTTTATATATGGTGGCGTTGGGCTTGGCAAAACTCATTTGATGCACGCCATTGGTAATTACTTAAGGCAAAATATGCCTCAACTTAATGTTGTTTATGCTACTTGTGAAAAATTTACAAATGACTATATCGATAGTCTTCGTGGTGGCAAAAATAAGTCAATTTCATCTTTTCGTGAAAAATATAGAAATGTTGATGTACTCATGATTGATGATATTCAATTTATCAGCAACAAAACA
>CADBPU010000012.1 GCA_902796635.1 uncultured Eubacteriales bacterium
GAATTATAATTACTCTTACAAAATTGAAGTTGATGGCGGAATAACAGATCAAACAGCACAACTTGTAAAGCATAGCGGAGTAGATATTGTTGTTAGCGGAAATTATGTTTACAACTCACACAACAAACAAGAGAGTATTGAAAAATTGAGATAAATATTGACTTTTTTATTGGAGGAAAATAATATATGTTAACAGACGAAATGCCTTATTTTATGGAGAATAGACATTGGTGGACAATGAATGAAGATGAAACAATGATTGTCTTAACACCAGAAGCACCAATTGATAAAGATCCAAAGATATTGGAAAGTTATAAACAATACTTAAGACGTAATAAATTTAGTCATGATTGTTTGGGTGGAATAGAAACTTTTGATTTTGATATTGACGATGATGCAGCATTTGAAAAATTTATTAACAAAATGATGAAAAGTTTATAATTTTACTCAATAACGCTACAAAAAAGCATAAAAAATACAACAAAAAAGCACTTGAAATGATAGTGCTGTTTTTGCATATATCGAAATTTCATAAAAACTTACAATCTAGATTACAAAAATTTGTGTATGAAAACTGACAAACAAATTCGAGTTTGTGTATGAAAACTAACCAACAAAATTGAGTTAGTGTATGAAAACTGACATACAAAATACCTATATATATACTATATCTTGAATCATTAATATAACTAATAACAATTGATGATATGATTGATAATAATATATATAATATTAATAATGCGGTCATTCGAGTTCGTATTACCGCATTAGAAATATTGAGTTTTTGTAAAAAACGATTTTTCTATTAAATTGTAATTGCTTGCTGATATAATAAATATTAAAAAAATTTATATATATAAATAAAATGACCTGCTGACCAGTTTTTGAAAATTAATATTATGGATTAGTCCGAAAAATCTGAAAAAAATGGCATTTTGAGTCAAAATAAATTTGTTTTTGTTATAATAAATATATGTTATCAAAAAAACAATACAATAGATATTTAAGAAAGATTGAAAAATATATTGGAATGTATGACAGAAAATTTAAGATTGTTGATAGTAACGAAATAATGAATAAATAAAGTCACAGAAATGTGGCTTTTTTATAATTTCAGTATTGACAACTATTTTAATTCATGATATCATTTTGTTACGAGGTTAAAGTATGGGTAAAAAAAATGAAGAAAAAATTTTTCAAGAATTTGCAGAAGAATTTTCTAATCAAAAAATTGAACAATATTTGCAAACATTACAATATGAAAGTCTTAGAATCGATAGAGAAGTAATATCTCAATTAAATACATTTAAGAAGAATACTAAGTCATTAATTCTTGCCATAACTCTCAATAAAAATTCAAGGTTAATGCAAAATAAATTAATAAAACAGTTAGCCGATATGTATATAAATGAAAGAGTTTTTGTAGCAAGTTGCAATAAAACAAATATTTTAACAAATTTTGGCACATACAAAACAATCGGAGAACCATATTTTCATGATAGAGCATTTGAAAAAAATGGAGTTTATTCTTTATGTGGTGGCATGCCATATACAGATTCAATGTGCTTTGATAAAACTTGGAAAAATAGTGATTCTCAAATAGAAAAAGAAACATATGAAGTTAGGTATAAAATGTATTCAAAATTAAAAGGGTACAATCGTTATTTGGATAGAGTAAAAGATTTTATCGGTAAATATATAAATAATTTAGATGAAAAATTGAATAAACAATTAAATAAAATTAAAAAAGAAGACGAGAAAAAATTTGAAAGCTATGAAAAAAATATATTAAAAATGTCAAACAGAATATTATAAAAAAAATAAGAAAGTCACAGAAATGTGGCTTTTTTCATACAATAAACAAAGGAGTTAATATGTTTTTTTGTTTCAAAGCACCAAAGTTTTTGGCACCAATACTGCGATTGATTTTTAGAAAACAATTATAGTTTTATAAATTTTAATAAAATTTTGATTATTAATAAGCATAAAAAAAGCCCTTTCAAAGGACTTGTTTTTATATACTTATGCTTTTTTTGCTGTTTTCAAACATTTTGTGCAAACATATTGTCTTTTTTCAACACCGTCAACTTCAATGCTAACTTTTTGTACATTTGCATTCCATTGTTTGTTTGTCTTTATATTTGAGTGGCTA
Source organism: uncultured Eubacteriales bacterium (assembly GCA_902796635.1). Lineage (GTDB taxonomy): Bacteria > Bacillota > Clostridia > Christensenellales > UBA1242 > UBA9845. The sequence goes on from CADBPU010000012.1 coordinate 2,153, forward strand.
ACTTGATGTCCGCCCATTTTACCTTTTCCACATATACTGCAAACTCTTGACATGACTGTTCCTCCTAGCTTTTCCTAAAACTGATATATTCTAACAAATATTTTTATAAAAATCAAGTATATTGTGAAAATATAAAAAATAATTTTTGAATTTGGAATTTTGCCAAATTTTGCCTAATCTTAATATAAATATTAAATATCAATAATCACTTGCTTTTTTTATTATGATATAGTAAAATATAATGGCAAATATGATAAGGAGGACTTATGGCTGTTAAAACTGTTAATAGTTATGGAAGAATAAGTATTAGCGATGAAGCAATAGAATCTGTTGCTGGAAGCACTGCGCTTGAATGTTATGGCGTGGTTGATTTGGTAGCCAAAAGACTCTCTGACAATTTTGCTTTAATGTTCAAAAAGCAACAATTAAAAAAAGGTGTAAAAGTTTTGACTGTTGACAACAAAATTTACATTGATTTATACGTAATTCTCAAATATAGTGTAAGTATCAGCGCTGTTGCAGAAAGTTTGAAAAAGACAGTAAAATATAGCGTTGAAAACTTCACTGGCATGATTGTAGATTCTGTAAATGTAAATGTTTGTGGTGTTAGAGTTTAAGCTTTTTTTGATTATATATAGTTAAATAAGGATGGATTTTTGCAAAATGCAAAAGAGTATAAATGGAATAATGCTGAGAAAGATGATGCTTGCGGGTGCATCACTTTTGGAAGAAAATAAAAATTATGTAGACTCGCTTAATGTTTTCCCTGTTCCAGACGGAGATACAGGAACAAACATGAGTCTCACCATGCGCAGTGTTGCTGCCGAAATCAATGATTGTGCAGAAAATAGTATAGAAGCACTTAGTGAGGCCTTTGCAAAGGGTGCTCTTAAAGGTGCCAGAGGAAACAGTGGAGTTATTTTATCACAGATTCTTCGTGGAATGAGCAATTCTTTCAGAGAAAAGCCACTTCAAGAAATTGGACCAAAACAATTTGCTGCTGCACTCAACAAAGGCGCTGAAACTGCTTACAAAGCCGTCACAAAGCCAAAAGAAGGAACAATTTTAACAGTAGTTAGAATGATGGCAGAATGTGCAACAAAACTTGCCAAGAAAAAGATTGACATGGATGATATGCTAAGACAAGTTGTTGACCAAGGTGAAGAAACTTTGAAACAAACACCAGAAATGCTTCCTGTTCTCAAAAAAGCTGGCGTTGTTGATAGTGGTGGTAGGGGTCTTGTTATAGTATTTACTGGCTTTTACAAGTGCTTAATCAATGATGAAACACTCAAAATCAACTATGAAGAGTTTGACAAGATTGGTGGTGGCTCTAATGTTGATGCAAATGGTTTTGAGTCAAATGAAGCCATTATAAACCTTGAAAATCTTGGCGATATACAATTTGCTTATTGCACTGAGTTTATGGTTATTCAAATGAAAAAGAAGACCACAGAAGCAGATATTGACAAATTGCGCGAAAAACTCATGGAAATTGGTGATTGTGTTATTTGTGTTGGAGATTTGAGTCTTGTTAAAGTTCACGTTCACACAAATCAACCAAATCTTGCACTTGGCTATGCATTAGAACTTGGAGAGCTCACAAAACTTAAAATTGAAAATATGCTTGAACAAAACAGGGCCTTAAAAGCAAAAAGAGCAAAGCAAAAAGCAGTTGAACTTAAACCTTATGGAATAGTTAGCGTTGTTGCAGGAGATGGACTCAATGCATTGTTTACTGATTGCGGAGTAGATTACTGCATAAAAGGCGGTCAAACAATGAATCCTAGTGCAGATGATATTGCAAAAGCAATAGAAAATGTGCCAGCAAAAGATGTTTATGTTCTTCCAAACAACAAAAACATAGTTTTGGCAGCAGAGCAGAGCAAATCTCTTGTAAACGGCAAAACAATTCACGTAATTCCTACTGCAAGCATTCCAGAAGGTATCACAGCTTGCCTTGCATTCAATAGCGAAGCAACACCAGAAGAAAATGATGTTCAAATGATGGAAGCAATAAAGTCAGTAAAATCTAGCAGTGTAACATACGCAGTTAGAACAACAAATATTGATGGCTTTGACCTTACAGAAGGCGATATAATTGGACTTAACGAAAAATCAATTCTTGCAAAGGGCAAAGATGTTCCAGAGACAGTTGAAAAACTTATAGAAAAACAAATCAATGAAGATATTGTAAATATCACATTATTCTATGGCGAAAATGTGAAAGAAGAAGAAGCAAATGCTCTTTGTGAAAAACTTCAAGCAGAATATGAAAATTGTGAAGTTAGTGTTATAAATGGTGGACAACCTGTTTACTATTACTTAATTTCAATGCAATAATACAAAATACTTAATGAAATACTTATAAAATTATAATTAAATAATCAAAAAAAATCTACCCCTGATGGGGTAGTTTTTTGAAAACTATTTACCGCAGTTTTTTCCACAGTTTTTTGATCTAGAAGTTTTACTTCTTGTAGTTTTACCCATACGGCTTGATGTTTCCATGTGAGTAGAACTTGTTTTAGCTCTTTTTGAAGCTGTGCTTGACTTTTTTGCACTTTTCATAATAGTTTTCACCTCCTTGGTTTTTAAGGCAGTTGCCTTACACTATTATTTTGAACCAAAAGCCACAAAAAATACAAATTTTGATATTTATAATTGGTAAAATATTCTATATTATTATTAAAAAAATATACAAAAAATTAAAATTAATAAAAATTAAAAAAATTTCAAAATTCACTTGATTTTTTGTAAATAGTTTGTTATTATATACAAGTCAGCAATCAATATGGGAGTTTAGCTCAGTTGGCTAGAGCATCTGCCTTACAAGCAGGAGGTCATAGGTTCGAGTCCTATAACTCCCACCAAAGATTGCTGATTTTGCGGGAATGGCTCAGTGGTAGAGCGTTACCTTGCCAAGGTAAATGTCGCGAGTTCGAATCTCGTTTCCCGCTCCAGCTAAAAACAGTCCACTGGACTGTTTTTTCTTTGACCACTGGGCTATTACAAGATTCGAGTGATGTTCCATCACCCAAACTTCGTTTGGACTCGCGAGTATTTCGCGAGTTCACGACTGTGGTCTCCGTTTCCCGCTCCACTAAAAACAACCAGAGCAATGGTTGTTTTTTGTTTTTATTATATTACAAAAAATTATTAAAAAATGTAAATAATACTTGACATTTGATTTTTCCATGCATATAATATGATTGTAAAGTAAACTTTACATTTTATAATTTTTGGAGGTATAAAAATGGAAAGAGAAGAAATTTTGGAAAAAGCACAACAAAAAAAAGTTTATGTGGGGGAGTTAGAGAAAAACAAAATTGACAAAAGTATAAAAATTGCACTTTTGTCAGTTGGTGTTTTGGCTGTTGCACTTATTATTGTAGAATTTGCACTTGGCCATGCAACAGCAGGTTTTGCAATTCAATCACTGTGCTATTGCTGGGCAAGTATATTCTATTTTTGTCAGTATTTTGTTGCAAAAAGACCATGGCAAGTGTTGATTGGTGCAGTTTTGGACGGACTTGCTTTTGTTGCAAGTATGACATTTTTTGTTTTATTCTGCGTAGGCATTTTTTAAGGTGATTTTATGAATAAAGAAATTGTATTGAAGAATAAAATAAAAGAAATTCGTAGTTCAAAAAACATCTCTCAGGAGAGTCTTGCCAAACTTGTTGCCACAACAAGACAAACCATTATTGCAATAGAAAAAGGTCAGTTTAATCCAAGTGCAAAACTTGCTTTGCTTATTTGCATTGCATTGGATTGCAAATTTGAAGAAATTTTTTGGTTGGAATAAATTTATAATTTATTAGTTGCAATTTTGTGCAAAACAACTTCAAAAAAATAACGAGTTGAAAGATTATCAAATTTTTATAAATTTTCATATTAAAATGTTATAATGGCTTGACAAACTAGTGATAATTTGATATCTTAATATTCGTTATGGCACCTTAGCCAAGTGGTAAGGCAGCGGTCTGCAACACCTTGATCCCCGGTTCGAATCCGAGAGGTGCCTCCAACGCCGAAATGGCGGAATAGGCAGACGCAAGGGACTTAAAATCCCTCGGTAGCAATATCGTGCCGGTTCAAGTCCGGCTTTCGGCACCAA
>CADBPU010000013.1 GCA_902796635.1 uncultured Eubacteriales bacterium
TGACCGGCAATCTTTCTTATTTCAATCTTTGGATCTAGCAAGCCCGTTGGCCTTATGATTTGCTCAACAACTTGACCAGCAAGACCAAGTTCATAAGGTGCTGGTGTTGCAGATACATATATTGTTTGACCAATCTTTGAATTGAATTCATCAAATTTGAGTGGTCTATTGTCAAAAGCACTTTTAAGACGAAAGCCATAGTCAACCAAATTGGTTTTTCGCGCTTTATCTCCATTATACATTGCCCTTACTTGTGGTATTGTAATATGACTTTCGTCAACAAAAAGAATAAAGTCGTCTGGGAAATAATCTAAAAGACAATATGGCGCTTCTCCAATATTTCTGCCATCAAAGTATCTTGAATAGTTTTCAATACCACTGCAATAGCCCATTTCTTGTATCATTTCCAAGTCATAATTTGTTCTTTCTTTTAGTCGTTGAGCTTCAATAAGTTTTCCTTTTTTTTCAAACTCTGCAACTTCAATTTCTGCATCGTGTCGAATTTGTTTTATCACATTATCCAAATTCTCACTGCCAACTGCATAGTGCGTTGCTGGAAATATGAGCATATGTGAAAGTGTGTTGATTGCTCTGCCAGTGATAAGTTCAATTTCTTTTATACTTTCAATTTCATCATCAAAAAATTCGATTCTATAAGCATATTCTGTTGTGTATGATGGAATGATATCCAACGTATCCCCTTTAACTCTAAATGTGGCACGTTTGAATTCTATATCATTCCTTTCATACTGAATGTTTATAAGTTTTTTTATAACGTCGTTTCTATTAATAATTTGATGTGGACGTAATGAGATACCGAGCCCTGAATACATTTCTGGACTACCCAAACCATAAATACAACTGACTGATGCCACAATAATGACATCACGCCTTTCCATAAGTGCACATGTTGCACTATGGCGCAGTTTGTCAATTTCATCGTTTATAGATAAATCTTTTTCAATGTATGTGTCGCTTGAAACAATATATGCTTCTGGTTGATAGTAGTCATAATAAGAAACAAAATATTCAACCATATTGTTTGGGAAAAACTCTCTAAACTCGTTGCAAAGTTGTGCTGCAAGTGTTTTGTTGTGAGCAAGAACAAGTGCTGGTCTTTGAACATTTGCAATAACATTTGCCATAGTAAAAGTTTTTCCACTACCAGTAACACCAAGAAGCACTTGATTTTTGAGACCATTATTTATTCCATCAACAAGTTGTTTTATTGCTTGTGGTTGATCGCCAGTTGGAGCAAACTTGCTGTGCAGTTCAAATCTACGATTTTCCATATATCAAATTATATCACAATAAATAATTTTATAAAACAAAAGTATATTATTTCATAATAAATATTTATAAAAAAACCATGGAATTCATGGCTTTCAAAAAAAGGTCATAATGACCTTTTTTTATTATTTATCATCTTTTGTTCTCTTTTCCTTTGCATCTGGTGCATCTTTTGTTTTTACAAAGTAAACAACAACGCCTGCAAGCAATGCAACTGAAATAACAATAAGAACAACGCCCCAAGCTTTTTCACTAACAGTTGAATCTGTTGAAGAAGCTTTTACTTCAAAACTATAAACCTTGTCATCACTATTTCCTGCTTTGTCTGTTGCAGTGTATGTCAAAGTGTATGTTCCTGATGTTGTGAATTCATAAGACCAAATATCACTTTCTTTTGTCCAAGAAACGCTTGTTCCATCTGGATTTGTAAGTGTTATTTCAAGTCTGCTTGCAGAAACTGCATCAGTACCTGTGGTTGTTCCATCAACATCATCTTGTGTTGAAAGTGCTGAAAGATCAATAGAAATTGTATCTCCAATCTTGTATGAAGATGGAATGTTTTTGCTTTCTACAACTATTGTTGGAGCTGTTACATCACCAACTTTAACTGAATATGATTCTGTTGATGAGTTGCCAGCCAAGTCAACTGCCTTATATGTGACAGTGTAAATACCATTTCCTGTTGGTGTGAATTCGTAGTGGTCATCTTCTGTTGTAACTTTGATTTCATCTCCATTTGGATTTAATACTGTAACGCTTGTTGATGCAACACCATTATATTCATCAACTGCTGTGAATAATGGAAGACTTACATTCAAAACATTGTTGTTTGCATCTTTATATGGTGCTGTTTCTGGAACTTGATAATCATCAGTTTCGTTTATTGTAATAACTGGTTTGATTGTGTCAGAAACTGTAACTGTGTACCAACTGCTCTTTGATTCGTTATCTGCGTCATCAACGCCAACAAATCTAAATGTGTAAGTTCCTTTTTCAAGTGGAGTGAACTCCATTGAACCTTGATTGAATTTATAACTTGGATTTGAATCTCCAAACTCAACATATGTTGAAGCTGAATTATCAATTACTTGACCATCATCAACAATAACTGGTTTTGGAAGTGTGTATGTTTTGCCAAGTTCCATAGTTGTGTCGAAGCTTTCAACTTCAACTACTGGTGCCTTTGTATCGTTTACATTAAACTCTATTGAGTTAACCAAACTATTGCCACCAAGGTCTGTTGTTGTGATAACTATTTGATATGTTCCTGCAACTGTTGTAGTAAATTTACCATTTGAAAGAGTAAACTTTGAACCATCATATTTGTATTGAACACCAGAAACCTTTATTTGATTTCCATTTTTATCATAAACTTTTAATGTTGATGTGAGATATTCCGCTGTATTGACATTGTCATCATCAAGGTCGGCAAATGTGATATCAGCAAGTGTAATAACTTCACCTTGTCCGTAAACATTGCCTGATGCTGATGTAAATGTTGCAGCAATATCAGCAAGGTCTGTTTCAAGTGTTGGAGCAACGCTGTCATTTACTTTGAATATTCTAACAACTTTGTATGCCCAAGCAACGTTGTTTTCAGTGTTTCCTTCGGCATATTTTCCGTCATCTTCTGCACGGAATACAACTGTCAAATAACTCTCCGTTGTTGTCTCATCAACTTTTACAGAATATTTTGAATTTTCCAATTCTAATTTTGTTAATTCACCATTATTTAATTTTGCAGCGAAATCTGTTGTATCATCTGCATTACCATAATAGTAATAAACATCTTTTTTAACATTTGAATCTACAACTTCTGGACTTGAAGAATCTGTTTTGTAATCTACTATTGTTGCTTGTCCAAAAGAAATTGTTTCGCCCAAATTTACGTTTTGAGCAATTGTAGGAAGTACGATATTTGGTGCTACATTATCAGCAAAAGTATCTCCAACAACAATTTTGTAAGAAATATCTTTTGTATTGTTTGCTTTGTCTGTTGCACGATATCTAACTGTATACGTTCCTTTTAATCTAAACATAACAGTTGCAACTTCGTTCACTTTTGATTGAACAACTTTTGTTGCTGTGCTTTCATCACTTTCATTTAATGTTTGTGAACCATCAAGACTGATTGTGTTTCCATCTTCGTCAATCAATGTTCTTGAAAGTGTCAAATCTTCATATTGTGAATAATTATCTGTTGCATAGATTGCTGGAATAGCAATTTCAACTTGTGTTCTTGCTTTGCTTGGAATGAGATAACTTACATCCATGCCATCAAGTGCAGCTATTGTTGTGTCTGCCAATGAGCCACCTTCTTCAACTGTGTATGCTTCAACTGCTTGTGCAACAGGTGCAACACTATCTGTAACATTTGACAATTTGTATGTTTTTGTGAGTGCTTTATCAGCATTTGCTTCCAAGGCAGCATCAAGTGTTGTGTAAGAACTATTTGCCAAATCAAGTTGCTCTAATGTGTAAATTTGATATTTTATTGTGTAATATGAACCACTTTTTGCTTCGTCCATTGGTGTAAATTTGAAATCTTTAACTTTGTCTGTATAATCTTTTTCTAATTCACCATTATGATAAACAACTGAAATTTTTGTGTATGTTTCAACACTTTCACTATTATTATTTGAATCTACTGTAACAGGTTTTGGAAGTGAAAGTTCATTTCCAAGAACTGCACTTTCTGGCATTGAGCCATTCCATGTAAATGTAACTTTTTGATTTTCTACTGAATAATTTGAACTAACATTTACTTTTACTGATTTTGTGGCAACTTCGCCTGTTGTGCTATTTTTGTATTTATATGAAATTGAGTATGTTCCATAAACAGTTTCATTGTTTAATTTGGCAGCTTTGAATGTGTAATATGTCTTTCCATCTACAACTTTTGTTGCAAGTGGACTTGTGTAGTTTTCTATTGAAGTATCTTCTGTCCAAACATTATGTTTTGGATCTGTAATCTTTACTGAGATGTTTGCATCATCAGTTGCTTCACCAGCATAATGTCCTGCATATTCTTCTTCATCAATAACAACACTTGGATATGGCAATACTAGTGTTGAGTCAGCACCAACCTTGCTTGGAAGCAAGAATGCTGAACTATCTTTCAAATTCATACTAACAGTTGAGCCAGAAACTCTAATTGTGAAAACTTCTTCTGTTTTTGAATTTACACCAGCAACTTCTGCGGCTGTGTATGTGACTTTGTAATCACCAACCATCTTTGCTGTGAATTTGTAAGTTGTTGCACTAGCTTCTTCGTAATCAACTTCTTTTCCCATTGGATTGACAACTTTTACAGAAACATTGCTTCCTGCTGTTGATGTTGTACCCTTTGGAATTTCGATTTCAGTATTAACAACTCCGGTTGTTGGCATTTTTGCAAGTACAAATGATGCGCCAACGAGTGCTGTGGTTGCAGCAAAAATTGTTATAGGTGCTGCAATTACACTGCCAACTGCAAGTGCAAGCATCATAACAAAGACCATGATTTTGTAAATTTTTTTCATTTTAGTTTATTCTCCTTAACCTATAAATAAAGTTATCGTATAAAGTCTATAACATTAAAAAAATTTTGTCAACCAATAGACGTATAAAAAAATCTAATTTTTGACAAAAATAGTATGAAACCAAAATTTCTAAAATATTCCAATTTTAACAAAAATTGTCAAAATGAAATTCTTCTTCAAAATGATTGCAGAATTATAAGCAATAAATAAATCTTGAAAATTAATTTAGCAAATAAATAAAATAAAAAGATAACAATATACAAATTTTTACAAGTATCAAAACTATACAAAAAATTTTTGAACTCTTGTGTTTTAAGCGGTAAAGCAAAACAAAAAGTGAAAAGAAAATAATAAAAGATACAAATACACAAAGCCACAAAAGTTTAAGCCAAAATGAAAGCAATAAAATTAAAAATAATGAAAAAATTATTAAAATTTGCTTGAAAATAGCATAATTTTTATGGTTTTTTGTTATTTTTTTATGGATTTTATTATTTTTTTTGTTTGTTTTGAAAAAAGTCTTGTTTGTATTTTTATCTAAATTTACATCAATTTCAGCATCAAAATCTTTTGCTTTCAAATCAATTTTTTGATTGCTTTGTTTTAATAATTTTGACTGGTCCAAATATATTTCATATATAAAAATTGCAATTAAAAACAACAAAAATATAAAGTTTATCATTTGTAGTAAGGTCGCATTTTCAAGTATTTTTGGTTTTTTTAGAAAAACATAAAATGAAGTGTTTGATATAATAAAAA
>CADBPU010000014.1 GCA_902796635.1 uncultured Eubacteriales bacterium
CTCCTTTAAAGAGATGAAAGTGGAGAAGGTATTAAGTTATCGCTCCGACCATGGAAAGTCGACAGGTTGAGAAATCAACTGGTGGTAGAAACAAGGACATACCTAATTAAGTTTATGGATATATTAAGAACATACACCCAAGTATGTTCTTTTTTTGTGCTTTTCTATATATTCTTGACATTTTTAATTTTATTGAATAAAATAATAACAGATAGACCAGTGGTAGCTAATGACTACCGCAATTGGCTATCTTTATGAATTCAACCAAGCCTAAAAGGCATCAACTTGTGGAAACACAGCACGAAGGTTGAATTTTTTTATGCATATTTTCAATTCTATAAAATATAACAAATAATTTTGCTATTTAACAATATTATGCTAACATATAATATATATTCAAAGGAGGGGTTATGGAAGAAGAAAAAGTTGAAGTAAAAGAAGAACCAAAAGCAAAAGAAGAATTAAAAATTTCTCAATCTGCACTTGCAGTTTGTATGGCATTGTTCGCACTATTTTTATTTGTTCTTTGCAGAATTTTGATTATCTTTGGAGTTGGCAGTGGCACATTCTATGGAATTATGAGTATTGTTATGTACGCACTCCCACTTGCAGGTCTAGTTTGGTCTTATGTTAGAAACAGAAAACCAAGTTTTGAATTCTGGCTCAATGTTATAGTGTTTGCTTTGGTTGTTTGGAAATTCTAAAAAAAATAACAAATTATCGCATTTTTGACTATTTTTAGTATAATTTTGCTTTAATTTGTTTTTTTATGCTTTTATATAAATATTTAATATAAATATATATATTATAAAATCAATATTATTTTTTTTGATTAAATTTTTTTTGTTTGTCAAAAATATAAATTATGAAAAGAAATTTGGAAACGATAGAAAGTGTAAGAAATAGACTGGAAGCACTCAAAGGTCATGACGTGAAATTTCAGGTGAACAAGGGTAGAAAAAGGTATGTCAGTTTCAACGCAAAAGTGACTGCAACATATCCTAGTGTTTTTACTATATTTGCAGAAACGGAAGAGCAAAAAGAAAGAAGTTATAGTTATACAGAAGTTTTGTGTGGGAATGTAAAGGTAAGCACAAGAGTATAATGTTATAATCTATATTAATAAATTATTTCATTAACAATTAAATGTAATATATCATAAAATAGAAATAAAGTTTTGAAAATCACTTTATTTTTATTTTTTTTGCATATTTGAAATTTTTCTTTTATACAATATACTAATTGATTAAGGGAGGAATGTTAATGAAAACAGACAAAATTACATCTTCATACAATAAAAATTTGGGGGAACACCAATTTGTGGTTGATGTATTAATGCAAAAGAGTGGCGAAGAAAACATAAGCAAGGTTTTGGGTACAAACAGTGAGGCATATATTGATGAAATTGAAATGCTAAATGGCGAGGCACATTATAGTGGTGCAGTTGTTTTTAATTTGCTTTATGTTGATGAAAATGGCGAAAATCATGTTTTGTCTGAAAAAGTTGACATAAATGGAAAAGTAGAAAATGACCAAATCACACCACTCATGAAGCCGTTTTATTCAGTAGAAGTTGTTGAAACAAAAGTTGATAGTGCAGATGGTGATGGGGCAAGAGTTCATGCAACAATCAATCTAAAACTAAATACTTTTAATACGGAAGAAGTGGAAGAAGTGGTTGTTGATGATGATAGTGTCGAAGTCAATAGAGAAGAAGTAAATGTGAAAACAATTGTTTCAAACGGAACAAAAGCTTTTGAATTAAGCGAAGAATATGACACAAAAAGTGATGTAAAAAAAGTTTTGCTCACAACTTATCATTTGGAACTTAAAAATGTGAGTGCAGGAACAGGATATTTTACAGTTGAAGGAAATATGTTTGTAAATTCTCTTTTGGAAGTTCAAACAGAAGAAGGACTAACACTCAAAAACTTTATGCAAACAATTCCTTTCAAAGAAGAATTGGAAGACGAAGCATTGCAAAAAGATGATGAAGTATATGCATTTTTGTATGCAAGACCACAAGATGTCAGTGTGATGCTAGTTAATGCAGAAGTAACAGAAGAAGGAGCAACGCCTGTCAATAGTACCCTAAAAATTGAAGCAAAAGTTAATGTTAGATATGTTGCAGAAAGGTCAATGCAAGCAGAAATCTATACTGATGCATTTTCTATGACAAACAAAACAAATCTTGTCAGCGGAACATTCCAAACAGCAAAGCCAACAAGACTTGAAAAATTTAGTGCAACAATAGATGGGCAAACAGTGATTGGCGATGATGAGTCAAGAATTGCAAAAGTTTGTGCAGTGACAAATGAACATTTGCTTGTTGCAAATTCAACGGTTCAAGATGGCGAACTTACTATTGAAGGTGTTGCGTACGCAACAATAATTTATTTAACTGATGATGATGTGCCAACAACAAACAGTTTGGATATAGAAATTCCTTTCAGTAATAAATTTGAAGTTGGAAACGACTTTGATGGCGAAATATTTGTGACAAGTGATATCACAGATGTTGATGCAAAAGTCAAAAAAGGAAAAGAAGTAAATGTTAGTTTAGACGTTTGTTTCTGGGTTTTTGAATATGACACAGAAACGCAAGTAGCATTGAAAGATATTGAACTAACAGAACAACTCCCAAAAAGTGAATATAGTTTGGAAATGTATATTGCACCAAAAGGCAGTACACTTTGGGATGTGTTGAAACATATGCTTGTGACAGAAGATGTGCTTATGACTCAAAATCCAGGATTAGTATTCCCACTTGACACAACAAAGACAATAGTCCATTTTAGACAAAATGTATAAAGCATTAGCAATAAAAAAATTAAAAATTTGCAAAAAATTACAAAAAAAGCATTGAAATATATGCTTTTTTTATTATTTTTACGTTATTTTTGTAAAAATAGTTAAAAATTATAGTATGAAAAAGATTTTTGTTGCTTGCATTATTATAGTTATATCATTAAGTATTTTTGGCATAATTTTTAGTAGCCAAAATCAAATTAGGACAAATAAACTTACAAACGCTGATTATTTAAGAATACATATCAGGGCAAATTCTAATGACGAAGTTGACCAAAATATAAAGTATCAAATAAAAGAGAAATATATTGAATTTTTGACGCCCAAAATTGCTTTTTGCAGTTCCAAACAAGATGTTGTAAATTTAGTTGATGCAGAGAAAACTAATCTTGAAAATTTGGCAAATTCTGTCTTGAAAGAAAATGGCTTTGAATATCAATCAAAAGTATCAATCAAAAGTGAAATGTTCCCTACAAGGACGTATGAAGATTATACGCTTCAAAGTGGAGTATATGATGCTTTGATTGTTGAACTTGGAAAGGCAGAAGGCAATAATTGGTGGTGTGTTATTTATCCACCGCTTTGTTTTACAAATTATCAAGCAACAAATTTTTCTAGTGTTGTTTATAAAAGTAAAATTTGGGAAATAATTAAACAGTTTTTTAGTTAGGAGTAAAAATGATACAAAAAAAAGATAATGTTGAAGCAAACAACCAAAAATTTACTTTAAGCAGTAAGAATAATGCAAAAAAAACAACATCAAAAAATAAGAAGAAAAATCTTGCGGAAATAAAAATGGCAATTAAAACGCCCAAAGATAATCAAACAAAAAAGAGTAGTGAAATTGGTTTTTTGAATAACAAAAAAAATGATGCCGAAATTGCAAGAGAAAAATACTCTATGAATATAAAGTCAGAAAAGCAAAAGCAAGATGAAATTTCTGGTAAAAAAGAAATGAATTTTCAAGATGCCAAAACACACTCAAAGGGCATTGTTGCAATTCTGCTAGTTTTTGTATTAAGTGTATTTTCTATTGGTAGTGTTATCGTTGCTGGCAATCTATCAAACACCACAACAATTTCTGCAAATGTAAATAACACTAGGATTGTTCAAGCAAAACTTTCAAGTTTGGGCTATTATGATAAAGAAATTGATGGAATTTATGACAAAGATACTATTGATGCAATAAAAAACTATCAAGCAGACAAAAACCTTGCTGTGACAGGTAGTTTGGATAGTGCCACAACAACAGCTTTGGGTGTTACTGATAATGCACAAGCAAACAGTGATTTGTACTTGCTTGCAAAACTTATATATAGTGAAGCAAGGGGAGAAATTTATCAAGGTCAAGTTGCAGTTGGTGCAGTTGTTTTGAATAGGGTTGCAGATGCAGGATTTCCTAACACACTTCAAGGAGTAATCTATCAGCCATGGGCATTCACTGCACTACATGATGGGCAGTTTTCACTTGAACCAAACACAACAGCATACAATGCCGCACAAGACGCCATGAATGGTTGGGATCCAACTTATGGCTGTTTGTATTATTACAATCCAAAAACGGCAACAAGCAGTTGGATATTTTCAAGAACCATTGCTGTTACGATAGGCAACCATGTTTTTTGTTATTAATAAAAATTAGTTAAAAACAATTAAATTTTATTAAAAAATCAATAAAAATGCCGTTAAAATTTAAGATTTGATAAAAATATTTTAAGATATGAACATATGTGATTATACAAATAAATAAAAAAGATAGGAGAAATTTATGAGAAAGACTAGAACATTCGTTGCTGTTATTGTTGCACTTTTGGTGTTTTCCGGAGTGCTTGCAGCAGGTTGGATTGGTAGTAATAATCAAGCCAATTTGTATGCTGGCAGATTGGAAAACACATATCAAAAATCTTTTAGCGAACTTGTTACAAACATAAATAGTATTGAAATAACCATGAGCAAAGCACTCATTAGTGTTGACAATGAAAAAAAACAGCAACTATATCAAAATATCAATCAACTTTGCACTTTGTGTGGCACAAATCTTGGCAATTTGCCGGTCAATCACAAAAGTATTGTTGAAACAACAAAATTTATAAATCAACTTGGTGGTTTTAGTTATTATCTCTCACAAAAATTAAAAAACAATCAGTCAATGACAGATGCTGACAACAATTCTATAAATGAGTTGTATAATTGGTGTGTTTATGTTCAAGGAGTTATTAATGAATATGCAAACAATCAAGACGGCAGTTTTAATATTTTGAATAATGCAAATTTTAATGATACTTCAACAGGTTTTGAAGAGATGTTTTCAAACACTTCTGCAACAGGCGTTGAATTTCCAACATTGATTTATGACGGACCATTTTCAGACAGTATAAAAAATAAAGCAGTAAAAGGACTTGAAGATTTTGAAATTACAGAAGATGAGGCAAAACAACTTTTGCAAAAAGCGTTTGCTGATTATAATATAAAAAATTTAACTTACACCGGCATGACAGAAGGCACTTTTTTGTCATACAATCTCACTTTTGAAACAACACATAGAACTTATTATGCCAATATCACAAAAAAGGGTGGACTTCTTCTTAATGTTTCAAGTTATGGTACACAAGGGACTGATGTGTTAAAATTAAAAGATGCTGAAACAGAAGCAGAACTTTTTGCCCATAATCTTGGTTTTACTGATATGAAAAGTGTTTGGGGAACAATTTTGGATGGCGTGGCTTATGTAAATCTAGTGCCAATCATTAATAATGTTATGATTTATCCTGATATGATAAAAGTAAAAGTCACGCTTGACACTGGCTCTATTATTGGTTGGGAAGCCACGAGTTATGCTTATAATCATGACAATAGAGATGATTTTAATTTTGAAATTACAGAAGCAAACGCAAGGAATATGGTTAGTCCAGAGTTAAGTATATTATCTATAAAAAAGTGCATAATTCCACAAGAATATGGTGAAGAACAACTCTGTTATGAGTATAAATGCACATATAATAATTATACTTATTATGTCTATATTTCCGGCAAAACAGGTATAGAAATTGACACTTTGCGAGTAGTAAAAACCTATGCGGGAGATTTGTTGCAATAAAAAATCCAAGTTTATGACTTGGATTATTTTTAATCAAAACTATTTGTCTTTTCATCAAAACTGTCAGCACACAAAATATAATCTGTTGACACATCAAATATCTTTGACATCTTTATCACGTTGATAGAGTCGGGATAACTTTTACCCCTTTCCCATAGTGATATCGTATCTTGACTTGTGAACAATTTGTCAGCAAGTTGTTGTTGGGTCATGTTATTTTCTTTTCTTAAATTTTTTATGCAATCTGCAATTTTCATATTATTAGTATACGAAATATTTTCGTTTTATGTTTGATATACGAAAAAAACTCGTATATAATTATGTAAAATAATCATGATTTTTACAAAATATAATAATAACTTGCCAAAATTATTAAATAAATGTAAAATTATTAATGATAATATGGAGATGATTATGCATAAGAATTTTGAAAATATGGGTATTTATGATTTGAGAAATTATGCAAGAATAATGGGTGTAAACTCACCAACAACACTTAAACGTGCAGAACTTATTGCAAGAATAAATGAAATCATAAATGGTAAACAACCAGAGCCCAAAACAAATAATAAGGGTAGGCCACCAAGACACAAAAAAGATGACCCTTTTATGCTTGATTTAGTTTTGCCAGATAATCTTTTCAAAGAGAATAATGAAGATAGATATAAAAGTTTGCCATCAGAAGTTGTTAGATTTGCTTATAATGGAATTTTAAGCGAAGGAAGCCATGCATCTGCAACAAATATTTTGTTTAAGGGATTTTATAAAGAATATAACAAAGATTTTGCTTTGGTCTGCTTTAAGGGATATTTTACAAATTATTCAAAAGAAAATGTTGTGGTTTTGAATGAATTATCACAAAAGTATTCACTTAAAGATGGCGACTATATTGTGGGTGTTGCAAACTACATTGCTGACAAAAATGTTATGCTTGCTACTGATATAACCTATATAAATGATATTGATGCAAAATCAGTTATTGACAGAATAGAATTTGAAAATATACTTCCTTGTTATGCAACTCAAATATTAACATTGTATAGCAACGTGAATTATGATTTGATTAACAAAATATCTCCAATAACAAAAGGTAGCAGAACAATATTTAATATAGAAAATGATGTTAGAAAAAATGATTTAGTTGTATCTTTATTGGATAGTTTATCAATAAAAAATAATTTAAGGACGTTGCTCATTTCAATAGACGATAGTCCAGAAGATATTGGCTCAATCATGATGTCTTGCAAAGATGTTGAAGTCTGCCACTTGTCAACAACTCAAACAAGAGAGCAATATTTTGAAAAAGTTTTCACTTTTATATCAAATTGCATGAGAAGATTGGAGTGTAAGCAAGAAATTTCCATTGTCTTTTATGATACTAAAAAATTTATTAATGCTTATGCAGAAAATTTAATTTTGACTGAAAATTTGAACGAGAGCAAAGCCAATATTGTTGCTTCAAACAAACTAAAAGATATATTCAATTTGTCTAGAAATACCAACAATGGCAATTTAACAGTTATTTTTGTAAATGCTCCTGATAGTTTTATTGAAAATTCAAATTGCTATATTAAATTCATGGAAAATCCCTATCAAAATACTAATGTTTATTTGGATTTGCAAAATTCTTTCACAAAAAATATTGAAAGAATAATTGATGAAAAAGAATATACTTCTTTGCAAAAGTTTAAGCAAAATTTCAAAAAAGAAAATGTAAAAGAATTGATAGAAAATTTCTTGAAATAAAGTATTTACAATAAAAAAAACACATTAAATTAATAATGTGTTTTTTTGTTATTATCTTACTCTCATTTTCTTTCTAAACAAGATAAATGTTATTGTAAGTCCTGTTACAACCAAACTTGTAATAACAATCACAATGATTGCAATAGAATTTAGTGGTTCAACTTTTGTAACAACAAAACTCATAATTGTGTTTCCACTCATTGTTTCAAGAGTAATAACATGGCGGTTATCACTAGCAATTGTATAAGTTGTTATTGTGTTTGTTAATGCAGAAGTTTCATCTATTGTTGCTACCACATTTCCATTAATTTTTAATTCACATTCACCAATTTTTGAGTAGATTTGATACAGATTTGCTTGCAATGTGATATTTTTTGTTGTGCTTGAACCTTCTGGTATGCTTGGAATAATCAACAAATCTTTATCGTTATTAATCCAAACAGAGTAAGTAAATTGTCTTTCGCCAACAATTTCGTCCAAAACTGCTGTGATTGTTATTTCATAAACACCACTTCCACCAATAGCATCTTTAAGACCAGAAATTGCAAACTTGTTGATTGTTGAAGTATCCAAACTTTCTTTGATTAAATCTGTTATATCTGTATTGTTTTTTACAATTTTTGTAACTTCATAACCATTTAGGCCTATATATTCATGCATTAATCTTGCTTCATTTGCATTAAGTATAGTAAATTTGATTTGAGTTATAACTTCGTCAATCAAATTTCCAGAAGTATCTTTATTCAAATAACCTTTAAGTGTAATATGATAGGTTCCGTAAGAATTAAATAAATAAACTCCGTTAGAATAAGTTGGATTAAATGTTTCGCCATTATGTGTGCAAGATATTATAAATACATTTCCTGAACTATTGCTTAAAAAGTTTGATTGTTTTTCTATCGTCAAACTAACTGCGGAATTGTAAATTGAGTTGTAAATTCCTCTTTCGCCATTAAGTTTGTATATAAAGTTATTAATGAGTGAAAGTTCAAAATATGGTGTGCCACCAAATGACTGTTGATTTCCTGCCAAATCATAAACATAAATTTTGTATTGACCAGCGACAGAAAGTTTTAATTCAATACGGTCATTGTTTTCATATTTTGACACAAATCCCAAATCTTTATCCTCATAAACAACTCTGAGTCTCAAAATATTGGCTTCGTTTGCAAAACATGATGGTAATGATAAAACAACTTTTTTGGCATTTGTTTTTAGATATTTGCCTGTAATATATGTTTCAATATCTTGTTCTTGATTATCAATAATTTTTGTTTGTATAATTTTGCCTAAGTCATCAAGTATGTTTGATGATACTGCAACTTTGCTGACTGCAATATATTTTTCATATTGCAAGTTTTCATTTGTTGAATAAATTTTGAAAATTCTTGTTGAAACAAGTTGATTTTTTGTAATTTCTTCAACCTTCAAACTCTTTTCTTGATTTGCATCAACTGTTACGTCATATATTGATACATAATGGTCAATGTTTTGATTGTTGTATTGATATTTTACTTCACTTGGTGATAACAATATTGTTCTACCATTTGCATTTGCTTTGACAGAGTAGTAAATTGCATCACTTTTGATGAGTTCAAATTCATAAACTTTTGATGAACCAAGTTCATTTGTTGCAGTTATGACATATTGACCATATTCATTAAATACAAACTCATTGTCAATAATGCCATAGTCTTTTGTAAGTGTAACATTGTTGCTGTCAGTATATATTCTTTTTGCTGTTACGATTGTTTGAACATTGTATGATGATTCAATATCATATTTTTCATATTCAAGATATATAACTCTTGAAACGCTAAATTCATATAGTTCTTGATTTTCTATATCAAAATAGTGTTCAAAATTACTGCTATCAATAAAGTGCAAATCTGCAATTTTTGTGTAATGATGTAAAGAGAATTGATATTTTTTGCCAGAAGTATCTTCAAATGTAATGATATATCTTGCATCTTTCATATCATTTTCAAGTGCCGTATTAAATACTGCAATTCTTTCAATATTTTTATTTGGTATGCTTGTTGGAGTATAGTTATCTGTTATATCAACCAAATTGTTTTCTTCATCAAACATATAGATTTTTACATTGCTATAAATTATTGGTTGATATTCAAACAGAGTTTGAGAGACTGAGTAGTATTCAGCATATTTATCAAAATCAACAGAATTTTCAATACTTAATGGTAAATAATTATCATTTTTAAGATGATTTCCATTAAATACAATCATTTCATCAAATGGTGTTTGAGTTATTCCAAGAATAATATTTTCTTTATATTCAACACCAAAATTATCTTTATATTCAAACCATAGATTTCTAACTTTTTGAGAACTATAAGTAAATACATAAACTTTTACTTCGTCGTCAGTTGTATATACTTTTTCAATATATTGATTATTGCTATCGTATTCAAGTGGGGTTTCTGATTTTTCACCCTTTTCGTTCACTTCATAAATCAACAGTTCTTTTAAGTAAGTAGATTCATATCTATTTGGGTCTATTGTCAGTGTCAAACTTGTTGTTTTTAAGTTTGTGTCAAGTTCGTACTTTTGACCAGGTGTTCTGTATTCAATTGTCAAATCTAAATATTGTGAAGATGTAATTTTAATTACAAACAACTTTCCAGTTTGCTCTTCATCAACCATAAGTTCGTTTATTTGATTGAGTGCATTTTGTAGAGTAGTATACCCTTCAATTTCTATTGGTGCAACTTGTAAACTTTCTGCAAGTAAACTTGTGCTTGAATTTGATAATTCTATTACAAACCAATCTCCCAAATTTTTCAAATCAATAATATTGATTTTTTGGTTGTTGATTTCATATTTTGATAAACCACTTATCTCAATATAACTTTCGGTTGTTGTTTGTGTTTCACCAGAACCAATTGTTTCTTCATAGTTTATTGTCTCTTTTTCTATGCTTTCATCAGGCAAAATATTAATTGTGTAAACTCTATAATTTCCTGCGCAATCTTTCTCAATTATTTCATAATAGCCAGAATCTTCAAATTTGAAGTTATCCAATGCCGTTGTGATTGCAGTATATGCAAGAACAGAATTACCATTTTCTGTAATATATAAGTTAGGATTAAATCTTAATCTCGTTGGTGCAAGTACACTATCATCGTATCTGTCATCGCCAGGAACAATGCTTTGTTGATTGATACCTGATTCGTCAAAATATTTGTTATATTTTCTATACCAAACAGATTGAACATCATTTGGATTTGTTGTTGCTCCAACAATTCCTTTTTGCCAGAACGAACTTGCTTGTGGCAAACTTAAAGAATAAGAATTGTCAACAACAAAGGCATAGTTATCAAAGTTTACATTTTCTTCATAGTTTTCAAATTGTGATTTTGTAGTTTCTGTTTTTTGCAAATATTTATCATTATTCAAAAGGTTTGTGAAATTGAGTTCTGGCTTTTCAAAATCGAACATTATGATTTTTGTGGTTGTGAGATAATTGCCGTAATATGAATCGCTCATAGTCAAATATCTCAAAGTTATTTCAACTCTGCAATTTATACCATTAATTTGTTGGTAGAATTTGTTAAAATCAATACTTCTTTTATTTCCATCAACGCTTACAAGATTTGTTATGTTTGCAGTGCTTTCTGGACTGTAAAGAACAACTTTTCTTCCATTTTCAAATGTTTGAGTTATAACGATGTTTGTTTCGTCAATTTTGGCATTTACACCAGTTTCATCAACAGTCCAATCCAAACTCACATTGGTATTATTTTTGCTGATATAATTGTTTGTGTCTTCGTGAAGAACCAAACTTGTATCCTTGTCAACAAAGTCGGCTTTTGCCGAACTTAAATTTACTGCAACTTCAAATTTTATAAGATTTGATTGCATATATTTGTCAGCGTTTTGTGAATTATCATAAATAGTAAATTGATATGTTGTTATATCTTCTGCATAATCAATAAGATAATTATCTTCAAAATCTATGTCTTCATCAATATTATTTCTTTGAGTGATTAAATAAAGTCTGTTTACATTTATTTTTGAATATAAAGCCAAAGCATCAATAATATTTCCCGTGAAGGTATGTTCATTTTCATTCTCATCTATGTAAGTATAAGTTATTGTTTCATCGCTTTCAAAATAGTATTTTACTTGTTTTTGTTTTAATGTTTGAACATTAATATTTCCAGGTTGTCTGTTGGTCAATAATACATAATCTTGAACAAAATCTTGTAAGAAATCACTTCCTGCAAAAGTATAAGAATCGAGTGCATCTCCA
>CADBPU010000015.1 GCA_902796635.1 uncultured Eubacteriales bacterium
CATAAAAATATACCAAATTTTGAAATTGTTGAAGATGGCTCTTTCAATCTAACAAAATGTGTTGATGTCTTAACAACACAATTCAAAACAATTTCTTTGAAAGGTTTTGGACTTGAAGACAAGCCATGTTCAATCAAAAGTGCAGGTGCACTTTTACAATATCTTTTTATTACTCAAAAGCGAAGTTTAAGCCACATTGATGGAGTAAAAACTATAAATTATTCGCATTATATGCACATAGACTATCAAAGCAGAAAAAATCTTGAACTCGTTGCAAATGCCAGAGATGGCGGAAAATTTGGTACACTGCTATGGTATTTAGACAAAACTATGACCAGTATGGGTTCAAGAATGCTACGAAAATTCATCACAGAACCACTACAAAAAAAGCAAGAAATTGAATTAAGGCAAAGTGGAGTTGAAGAATTATACAAAAACTTAATAAAAAGAGAGCAAATTATTCAAAATCTCAAAAATATAAATGATTTAGAGCGTCTTTGTGGCAGAGTTAGTTATAACTCATTGACACCAGCAGACTGTAATTCACTTGCAAATAGTTTATCTATTTTGCCAGACATAAAAGAGAGTATTGAAGACTGCAAAAGTAAAGCACTTAAACTTATTTATGAAAATATAAATACTCATGATGAAGTTATTGCTTTAATAAAGTCAGCAATCATAGAAAAAGATACACCAACAAACACAAAAGAGTCGGGCTTTATTTGTGATGGCTATTCAAATGAACTTGATGAACTACGATATATTTCAAAAAATAGCAAAAATTTGATTTTGAAATTGCAAGAAGAAGAGCAACAAGAAACAAATATAAAAAACTTAAAAATTGCCTACAATCGCATTTTTGGATACTATATAGAAGTTCCAAACAGTCAAAAACAACTTGTACCTTTTAGATACACCAGAAAGCAAACACTTGCAAATTGTGAAAGATTTGTGACACCAGAATTAAGAGAACTTGAAGAAAAAATTGTGAGTGCTGATGAAAAAGCATTAAAATTAGAGCAACAACTCTTTGTTGAATTAAGAGAAAAATTGCTTGAAAAAGTTGGAGAAATCAAAAATACAGCATCTTTTGTTGCATATCTAGATGTTTTGACATCGCTTGCAACAGTAGCAATAAAAAACAATCTAGCAAAGCCAGAAATTGTTGATGAAAATGGCACTATGGAAATTATTTCTGGAAGACATCCAATTGTTGAAGCAATAAGCAAAGAAGGATTTGTGCCAAACGACACTTTGCTTGATAAAAATGAAAACCGAACTATGATTATAACTGGTCCAAATATGGCAGGAAAATCCACATACATGCGTCAAGTTGCAATCATAACAATTATGGCCCATGTTGGCAGTTTTGTGCCAGCAAAAAGCGCAAAAATTCCTTTGACTGATAGAATTTTTACAAGAATTGGTGCAACAGATGATTTGGCTTTTGGTCAAAGCACATTTATGGTTGAAATGACAGAAGTTTCAAACATACTTAGAAATGCAACAAGTAATAGTTTGATTTTGCTCGACGAAATTGGAAGGGGAACAAGTACATTTGATGGACTTTCTATTGCTTGGGCTGTTATGGAATACATAAGTCAAAATCTTGTAAGCAAAACATTATTTTCTACTCATTATCATGAACTAACTGAACTTGAAGGAAATTTGAAAGGTGTAAAAAACTACAATATAAGCGTTAAAGAGTTCAATGGCTCAATTAAGTTTTTAAGAAAAATTGTGCGTGGTGGAGCAAACAAGAGTTTTGGTATTGAAGTCGCAGGACTTGCAGGACTACCTAACATTGTTATTTTAAGAGCAAAAGAGATTTTGCATTCTCTTGAAGAAGCTGATATTAATAATAGAGTTAGCCACGAAGCCGAAAAACAAACAGAAAATAAAAGTTTGAAAAGAGTTGAAAAAGAAGTTGTGAATATTTTGAGAGATGTTAAAATTGAAAATTTGACCCCATTTGAAGCAATAAGTTTGGTCAATGATTTGAAAGAAAAATTAAAAACAGAAGATTAAGTATTTGTTAAGGAGAAATAAAATGTCAAAGATAAATATTTTGGACGAAAGTATATATAACAAAATTTCTGCCGGCGAAGTGGTCGAAAGGCCTAGTAGTGTTGTTAAAGAACTGCTTGACAATGCCATTGATGCCAAAGCAAAAAATATTGTTATAGAAATCATTGATGGTGGAATAAAGAATATAACCATTAAAGATGATGGAACAGGAATTGAACCTGACGATTTTGACAAGGTCTTTATTTCTCACGCAACAAGCAAAATCAAAACAGAAGAAGACCTTGCAAAGATTGGAACACTTGGTTTTAGGGGGGAAGCACTCGCTAGTATTGCAAGTGTATCAAAAGTTAAACTTGTCAGCAAAGTTGAAAGTGAAACTTTTGCAAGAGTTTGCGAAGTAGTTGGTGGAAAGCAAAGCGAAACATTGGAAATTGGTGGCGATACAGGTACAACAATCAGTGTTAGTGATTTATTCTTTAATGTACCAGCACGTGCAAAATTCTTAAAAAAATCAAAACAAGAGATGACGGAAATAACAAATTTGATCGAAAGATACATTCTTTGCAATCCAGAAATAAGTTTCAAGTACATTGCAGACGAAAAAGTTATTTATCAAAGCACAGGAACAAATCTTTTTGACGCAATTTACGTAGTTTATGGCAATAATGCCACTGAAAATATAACAAAAGTTGATTTTTACAATCCAAATAGTGAAATTTCTGTGAGTGGTTATATTGGACTACCTACTTTTTCAAAGCCAAACAGAACATATCAAACACTTTCAATAAATAAAAGATATGTAAATTCTTCATTGATTTCAACTTGTGTATATAACGCATATGAACATTATTTAATGAAAGGTCAATTTCCATTTTATGTACTAAATATCAATATCCCTGTTGACAAACTAGATGTCAATGTTCATCCAACAAAAATGGAAGTTAGATTTGGAAATTCAAACGAAATTTATGGCAACGTTTATAACGCAGTAAGCAGTGCCTTATATGATGTTGACAAGATAACAACGCTTTCAAAAGATACAATCAACGAGTATAAAGAAGTGATTGGTGGAAGCAGTTTTAATTTGCATAGCACCGAA
>CADBPU010000016.1 GCA_902796635.1 uncultured Eubacteriales bacterium
GCATTTACACCTTCTTGATGTTTTGGGTCTCCAATGGCACAACAAATATGTTCATCTTCAATATTATCCAAATTTAAGTTTATGTATTCGTTCATAATTCCACTTCCTTTCATATCTCTAAGCAGTAATATTATAACATATTACACAGCCATTTGTATTAAAATTTTGAAAAAATTTAAATATTTAACCGCGAACTCGTATTACAAAAATTCCGCCAATAGCGAACTGTACGTACCCTAATAAGCAATTAGGGTGCGTATTTTTTTTACACGAGTGTTTTGGAATTGTTGTTCCTTTTTATTGACAATCATCAAACAAGTTTGAGTTTTGCAAAAAATGAAAGCAAAAATGTAAAGCTGCATGCAATTTCCACCGCAACAGTTAGTGAAAGCACAAACATAACAATCAAATATGATGGCAAAACAATAGTTCACTATACTGTAAAGTAAAGAATACATAATAACAAAAAATATGCATTATTGACATAACATGAATAATTTTATATAATGTAAATATGAGTTACGAAGAATTTGAAAAAGAATTTAATAATGCACAAAAAAATAAAAATGCACCATATAGAATGTTTGTTTTTGACATAAAAAACAGCCGTAAAATGAGTGAATATATTAGATATGATGCACAAGTCAAATCACTAAAAACAATGATTTTGCTAGCAAAAAAAGTTCTAGAAATTGAAGAAAATTTGGGAAAACGTATTTTATTCCGAGATGAAAGAGTTAAGTTAAATGTGGATTTTGCTTTATCAAATCCAAATTTATCAAACCCATGTGTAAACTGCGGAGATGCATTTGCTATATCTATTTTTAATGGTATTTGCTCTGATAATGAAATATTAAATTTATTTTTGGAAAGTGCTAAAAGTGTAGGCAATTTATATGCGTATAACGTATCTATAGGTAATTTTGAAACAACAGATTATTCTATTGCTGCAAAAAAATGTTATATTGGATATTGCTTATCAGAACTTTGTTTTAACAAAAAACATAGAAAAATAACGATTGATGAATCCAAAACTAATGTTGAACTTGAAAAATAGAAACAGTTAAAATGAATACTTTAATCTAATTTGCTGATAATATTTGAAATAATGAGTTTTCGAACAATCGATAAGAAAGTTGCAGTTGTGATAGATAATGGAGAAATAATTGGTTATGGCTACGGAACTTTTGATCTTTCGAAAAAAAATAAAAGTTATATAAGAAAAAATGAAAAATTATTTTATATTGAAGAAATGTATGTGGTTAAAAATAAAAGAAATTTGGGCGTTGGTATAAAATTATTTCAATTTTTAGAAGAATACGCCAAAACGAACGGTGCAAATATTATTGAACTAAATGCGGTTTCAAAAGATTATAATAAATTGCTAAATTTTTACATTAAAAAACTAAATATGTATTTTCTCAGTGCCTATTTGTACAAGAAAATATAATGTTTATGGCGAGTCGGGCTTTCCGTCTAGTCCTAGAAATAGGGCTTTTTTAATATTAAAAATTTATATAAACAAAATAAATATATGACCTTTACAAAAAAATGTTTCAAACGGCTGAGCCATTTGTATGATTTACAAAAATTACAAAAATTATTTTGCTACTCTACTCCTGGTTGATTTTTGAAAAATTGGCAAACTCAACCAACAGTTTGTAGACATTTTGAAAAAATAGTAATATACTTTGAGTGAAGGAGAACAAAATGGATCAAATAAAGATCGGTCAATTTATTGAAGAAAGACGAAAAAACAAAAATTTGACGCAACTTCAACTTGCAGAAAAATTGAATATCACAGATAGGGCTGTATCAAAATGGGAAAACGGAAAATCTTTGCCGGATGCATCTATCATGATTGATTTATGCAAAGAACTTGAAATCAGCGTCAATGAGTTGCTTTCTGGGGAGGTAATTAAAATGGAAGAAAAAGAGAAAAAAGCAGAGGAAAATTTGCTTGAACTGAAAAGACAAAAAGAAGAAGCCAACAAAAGATTGCTTGCTATGGAAATTGTGATTGGAGTTTTTGGCAGTGTATTTTTGCTAACCATGGTTTTGATTGCATCTTTTGTTTCAATGCCAGATTGGTTGAGATATGTTTTGATTGGTGTTGGTGCTGTTGTACTTTTTGCTATGGCTTTTATTGCAGTAAGAATAGAACAAGTTGCAGGATACTACGAGTGTGCAAAATGTCATCATAAATACGTGCCAACCTACGCACAAGTAAACCTTGCTATGCACATGGGAAGAACAAGATACATGAAATGTCCAAAGTGTGGACAAAAATCTTGGAATAAAAAAGTTTTACACTAAAAAAAATAAAACAATTATTTTGAAAATATTAAAAAATATTGACAAAATAGTTGTTTTTTTGTTAAAAAATACTATAAAAAGGTGAAATTATGCCAAAATTTATAAAAAATCGTGTTGAAAGTATTGATGAAAGATTTGACAAAACTTGCTATGAAAAAGTGGATTCCTTAAACAAAAGTTGCTTTGACAAAGACCTAATTAAAAACGCAAAAATTGTTATTGTGGGAACTCTCACTCCATCAAATGGCATGGGTTTTGGTTATTACTACACCAGCGAGAGGAACAGAGTTTACAAACTAATAGACTATTGCTTTGAAACAGAAGAAAATGGACTTGCAAAACTGAAACAAGAACTCAAAGCCAACCCACAAGACAAAACCACACTTGACAAAATCAAAAAATATCTTTCAAATCACAAATTGGTGTTTATTGATGTTATAGACCAAGCAGTGAGAAAAAAAGGCTCATCTCTTGATGATGATATTATCAAATATACCCTTGACAAAAAATCTTTTGAATATTGCAATAACGATCAAAAATTTGTTTGTACCAGCAAAAACGCAATGCTCTGCTTAGAACAAATACAAAATTTTGAAAATGTGGTTGTTTGTCCACAAGATAGATTCCGTTGCAAAAAAGAAGAGTGGAAAAAGGAAATCAGTTTTAAGTAAAATATTGGATTGAATTATAATCCAATATTTTTATTGAATAATCAATTTTTATATGATATAATTTTTTAATGGAATATAAAGGAATAAAATTTGAAGCAATTGTTGCAACCCCTGGTTGCGGAAAATCGTATTTGTGCGATAAATATCCAGACAAATTTGTTGATGTTGACGAAGTAAGACTAAAATGCAAATATATCGTACCAGAAGACATCACAAGAGATGAACTTGAAAGGACAAAAGGAGAAAGACCATTTGCTAGACGTGCTGATTATGAAGAATACGTAAGCCATATGGAAAAACTTTTGGACCAATATGTGCAAGAAGGCAAAATTTTGATTGCAGCCCCACATCCAGAAGCCGTTGAATATCTTAAAAAACGTGGTTTGAAATTCGCGTTTGTTTATCAAGCAGAAGACATGAAATATGAAATTGAAAGAAGGATGATTGTGCGTGGTAATCCTGCCAATGTTGTCAAAGAAATGACTGACCAATTTGAATTTTTTCTTAACAAAAACAAAAACGAAAGTGATTCTGTTGTAAAATACAAATTTGGCAAAAATGAATATTTGGAAGAAATTGTAAAAAAATTTGGTTGCGAATTCTAAAATAATCAATACGTATACAAGAATAAAGAAAATTGTTTTGTCATATTATATAATTGTATGATATTTTGAATTTGAAATATCATAAATTAAGGAGCAATATGTTAAAACAAAAAATTGTAAAATCTTTGTATGTTATTCTTCCCATTGCACTTGTTGCAGGACTGGGAACACTCTTTGTAAATTTAGGTATGGATTGGTTTAATGCGTTAACAAAACCAAGTCAATGGATACCAAACATTGTGATACCAATTGTGTGGACTGTTATTTATTTCACTTTTGCTGTGATTTTGATTTTGTGGCAAAACAAAGAGAGTATTCCAACAAAAACAAAAGTTCTTTTAATTGTGAATGGTGCATTAAATGTGCTATGGTGCTTGATATTCTTTACACTCAATCAAACATTTTTGGGAAACATTGCAATTATAATAAATTTGGTTGCAGGATACTGGCTGTGGCTTGATATCTTGAAACAAAAACAAATCTATGGATATATCTTTACAATCTATCCAATATGGCTCAGCATCGCAACAACATTAAACACAGCTCTATGGATTTTGAATTAAACCAATAAAAAAGTGATAGGTTTTGCCTATCACTTTTTTTTACTGAATATTTTTGTTTTTAATTTCTTCCAAAAGCATATTTTCAAACTCTTCATAACTACAAGATTTTGTTTCGTTTCCACCACGTTTTCTTACAGAGACAACTTTTTCGGCAACTTCTTTTTCTCCCAAAATCAAAATGTAAGGAACTTTTTGTTTTGTTGCTTCACGTATACGATATGAAAGACTTTCATTTCTTGCGTCAACTTCCACACGTATGCCCTGTTTTTTAAGTTTTTCATCAATTCCTTGTGCATAAGCAATACAATTTTCGTTGATTGGAATAACTTTTGCTTGAAGTGGGCTTAGCCAAGTTGGAAATACTCCTTTTGTCTCTTCAATAAGGAATGCTGTGAATCTATCAAGAGAACCAAGAATTGCTCTGTGTATGACAACGGGTCTTTCCTTTTGGTTGTTTTCATCAATATATTCAAGTTCAAACTTCTCTGGAAGTTGATAGTCTAGTTGTACAGTTGAAAGTGTAACTTCGTGTCCTATTGCGCTCATCACATTAACATCGATTTTTGGACCATAGAACGCTGCTTCACCTTTTGCTTCGTAGAATTCTGCACCCGTTTCAACCAAAATTTCTCTCAACTCTCGTTCACTCTTTTCCCAAAGGTCATCATTGCCAAAATATTTTTCAACATTTTCTGGGTCTCTTAAAGATAAACGAAATCTATAATCTTTGAAACCAAAATCTTTGTATACGTCAAGTATAAGTTTTATTACATTTTCAACTTCACTTTTGATTTGCTCTGGACGACAGAAAATATGACTATCGTTTTGAGTGAATGCACGGGTTCTCTCAATTCCACAAAGTGAACCACTTGCTTCAAATCTAAAATCGTTTGCAATTTCGGCAATTCTTAAAGGCAAATCTTTGTATGAGTGCAAGGAATTTTTGTAAATCATCATATGGTGTGGACAATTCATAGGTCTCAAAACATACGCTTCTTCATCACGCTCCATAACAGGGAACATATCATCATGATAATGGTCCCAGTGTCCAGACGTCTTGTATAAATCAACAGTTCCAAGAGATGGCGTCATAACATGTTTATAGCCAAGTGCAATCTCTTTGTTCATGATATAATCATTGAGTTCGCGTCTAACAATAAATCCATTAGGTAGCCAAATTGGAAGTCCTTTTCCAACCAAGTCATTATACATGAATATTCCAAGTTCTTTGCCAAGTTTTCTGTGGTCTCTTTCCATTGCTTCTTGCACACGTCTTAATTGTTCCTTCAATTCGTCCTTGTTTTCAAAGCAATAGACATACACTCTTTGCATCATTTTGTTCTTTTCATTTCCACGCCAATATGCACCATTTACTCTATCAAGTTTGAAAGACACATTTCTTAAAAACTTTGTGTTTTCAACGTGTGGGCCACGGCACAAATCATCAAATTTATCTCCCAAATGATAGATGCTTATTTCTTCATTTTCTGGAAGTTCATTGATAAGTTCCAATTTATATGGCTCATCTTTGAAAATTTCTAGTGCTTGTTCTTTTGAAACAACTTCTTTCACCATATCCAAATTTTGATTTACTATCTCTTTCATTTTTTGTTCAATTTCATCAAAATTCTCAGGTGTTATATTTTGTGGCATGTCAAAATCATAGTAAAATCCGGTATCTATTGCAGGACCAATACCAAATTTGACATCTCCATAAATTTCTTTTATTGCAGCAGCCAAAACATGCGCCATTGTATGACGCTTGACATTTATTTCCTTTTTGTATCCTTCGTTATCCATATACCCTCCATAATTATAATAACCATCAAAAGCCCAAGAAAACAAAAAAGCCCAATGCAAATCTGCAAAGGACGATATTTATCGTGGTTCCACCTTTTTTCGTCAAAAATGACCTTGTTTTGCACTTGCCGTGCCAGCAAAAGATGAAAAAGTGGTTTCACTATCACAACCCCTATTGTTATCTTTCAGCCAAGGATAACTTCTCTACATAGCAAAATTGTGGGCTACTTGTCTCTTTCTTAACCTTTAATTAAGTTATACGTATATAATAGCATTATTTCTTTTAATAGTCAATAAAAACATCCATAATAGAAAAAGTTTATAAAAACAATTAAACAAATTGACAAATAATTGGTAATTATCATAAAAATCATTATGTATCAAAAAGAAAAAGCAGTTGAATACGCAACAAAGTGGTGGAATAAAAGAAATCCTGATTTTTATAATTTTGATAAACTGGGTGGCGATTGCACAAACTTTGTGAGCCAATGTTTGTTTTATGGTGGCATTGAGATGAACAATAATTATCTTGGTTGGTACTATAATAATTTGAATTCTCGCTCGCCAAGTTGGGCAGGGGTTAATGAGTTTTACACATTTTCAACTACGAATCACACAAATCTTGGTGTGAAAGCAAAACAAGTTGATATGCAAAAAATAAATGTTGGAGATGTTGTGCAAATAATGCAAATTGGAGAAAATACTTTTCATCATACATTATTAATAACAAAAATTGATGACATAAAAGATTTTGAACATATTTTTTTGACGGGACACACATATGATGTTTTGAATATTCCAATTTCACATTACACAATAAAGGAAATAAGATTTTTGAAAATTTATAATAATTAATGCAAAATTTTAATTTTTTTTGCGTTTTTTTAACGTTTTTTGCATATTTTGTAATAATTTTTTGGAATATATCTGTTTATATATTCATCATTTTTCAAAAAACAAAGCGCTTCATCCAAATTTTTTGGCAAGCCCATAATTGCGTTTTTATTTAAGTTTTTATTTTCAAATCCTGCTCTGATAATGCATGAAAATGTCAAATAAGGGTTGCATGATACATCTGGCGATCTTAATTCTATTCTCGTATTTTTCTTTGATGAATTTGGCACTCTTATGAGTGCGCTTCTGTCGCACCTGTTTATACAAATCTTTGATGGCGTTTCGATTTTTGCATTCAATCTATCGTAACTATTTTCAATCGGGTTGGCAACTGCTGTTATAGCACAAATATGTTTATTAATATTATTAGCAAAATCCCAAGCAAAATCACTTAACCCAAATTTGCCATACTGGGAATAAAATAAATTTTTTTTATGACTATCAACCACACTTATGTTTACATGCATTCCGCTTCCACTTTGATTCTTTATCGGTTTTGGCAAAAAACAAGCATATAAATTATGTTTTTCAGCAAAAAAACTTATAATTTTTTTGAGATATATAATTTTGTCGGCAGTGTTTGTTGGTGTATCGTACTTAAAGTCAATTTCATATTGATTGTTTGCACACTCATGATGACACTGTTCTATTTCTATATTTGTGTGCTTACAAAAATGCAAAATTTCGTTTATTACAAAATAACTACTATCATTGGAAAATTGAAAATAATTTAGATTATCATTGTTTTTTGCAAATTTTTCTTGCAAATTCTTGTCAAAATGATTATTTTTTGCAATATTTGTTCTATCAAACAAAAAAAATTCCAATTCCGCACCAATATTTACAAAGAACTTTTTATTGTTTAATTCATTTTCATATATCAAAAGATTTTGCCGCGCATCATATTTATTATTAGTATTAGCAAAAATCAGCAAATTACCATTCGGTAAAAAATAAAAATGCCTATTATCAAGCAAAATATCCAAATCGCTATTGTTCACTTCATTTTGAGAATATATACTACTACCATCACATTTAAGCCCATTTTTTATGGCACTCTTCAATTTATTTTTTGGAATTAGTAATGTTCTGGAATTACCCAAAATATCAGTAAATAATATTTCAATATTTTTTGCTTTTTTTAAGGCATTTTTCAAATTATTTTTCATATTTTAATATATTAAAAAACTAAGATAAATGATAATATACTTTTATTTAATAAAATATGTTTTTAATATATTCCTTCGGTGTTGCCTGCATCATCAACTGTCATATTGCAAGCCGCTGGGGTTTTTGGCAAACCTGGCATAAGCAACATTGACCCACATATAACAACCAAGAATCCTGCACCAGTTTTGATTTCTATATCATCAACAAAAACTTCAAAATCTTTTGGTGCCCCCAATAAATTTTTGTTATCACTCAAACTAAATTGAGTTTTTGCTATTATTACGGGATAATTCTCTAATTTTAGTTTTTTAATAATTTTAAGTTTATTTTCTGCTTTTTCGCTATACTCGACACTTTTGCCACCATATATTTTTTGAACAATGCTTTTAACCTTGTTTTTTACTGTGTCGTTCACGTCATAAGCAAAAGTAAAATTGTCATTTGGCTCATCACACTTTTTCAACACTTCATCAGCAAGTTCCAATGCACCTTTGCCACCTTTTCCCCAAACATCATTAATGACAATCTTCGCATATGGGTTTACTAATTTTTTAACGAGTTCTATTTCTTTTGATGTATCTGTTGCAAATTTATTCAAGGTGACAACTGTTGGCAAATGATATACGTCCGTCATGTTTTGTATGTGTTTAATCAAATTTGGCACACCTTTTTCAAGTGCCATCAAATCTTCGCTTGCAAGTTCTTTTTCACTTGCACCACCATGAAGTTTTAATGCCCTGATTGTTGCCACCACAACAACGCAGTTTGGTTTCAGGTCAGCAATGCGACACTTGAAATCCAAAAACTTTTCAGCACCCA